>DEAY01000099.1 GCA_002348345.1 Verrucomicrobia bacterium UBA2970 | reverse complement strand
GAGCTTGATTCCTCTTTGTCGCGCCGCCGCCCTCTCGGAACGGATCCGATGAACAACAACCATCCAATCTCATTTGAGATCGATGTTTATGCAAACAAGGCACTCACCGGCCGAGCTTTGACGAGTTCACGTGGCTGATTGAGGTGATTGTACACGATCGTCTCCGGATCAATTCCGACCGAGTGATAGATCGTCGCCAAAAGTTCACTTGGATGCACGGGATCCTCGAGGGGAGCGGATCCTGTCTTGTCCGATTTACCATGAACATAGCCCCGCTTGATTCCGCCTCCTGCAATACAAGCCGTGTAGCAATAAGGCCAGTGATCCCGTCCATCGTCGCTATTTCCATTCCCCGAGGTACTGACGCCTCGCTGCGGACTTCGTCCAAACTCACCCACGGCAACCACTAACGTCTCGTCCAACATCCCACGTTGATCGAGATCGGTGATGAGTCCCGATAGCCCACCATCGAGCATCGGGCCAGACTGATTCTTCATTCGATTGGTCAGCCCCACATGAACGTCCCAGGAATGGTTATCCGAATTCGCCACCTTCGGCCAGATGACTTCTACCACCCGCGTCCCGGCCTCGACCAAACGTCGAGCCAACAGACAGCTTTGCCCGAAGGTATTACGCCCGTAAAGATTTCGAATCGCTTCCGGCTCCTGTTCCAGATCAAAGGCATTTCGAGCGCGTCCAGAAATGATCAGGTTTAGAGCCCGGGTGTAATACTCGTTCAGGTTGAATTTCTCGACGGCCTTGTCGATTTCAGGCATTGCGTCGTTGATGGCATCTCGAAGCCGGGCTCGTCGCTTGAGTCGAGCGGCGAACACCTCGGGTCGCATTTCCAGATCATCGGTCTTGATCCGGTTCATCTTCGACATATCCATGTCATCCCCAGCCGGATAGAGATTGTATGGATCAAATGCTTTCCCCAGGAATCCAGCCGTACCGGCCTTGCCCACGACATTGCTCTCTTGGAGTGGTCGTGGCAGCATCACAAACGGCAGCATCGGTTCAGTCGGCGGCTTTAGCCGAATGATATTCGAGCCGAAATTTGGAAAGTCTTTCGGACTTGGCGGCTCTAATTGTCCCGAGGGGCTCACCTTATCGGTCGTGTAACCAGTCATCATTTGATAGATCGCCGCCGTATGATTGAACAGTCCATTCGGGGTATAACTCATCGCCCGAAGCATCGTCATCTTGTCATTCACCTTGGCCAACTTTGGCAGGATTTCGGTGAACTTCGTCCCCGGAATTCGGGTCGAAATGGGTGAAAAACTACTCCGGACGTTGTCGGGGACGTTTTCTTTCGGATCCCATAAGTCCAAGTGACTCGGTCCCCCTTGCAGATAGACCATGATCACGCTCTTGGCACGGCCAAATCCAGCGCCCCCAGAACCATGGTTCGATTTCGCCTTCGCCTGCATCTGAAACAGGGAGCCAAGCGTGAGCCCCAACACACCGGAGCCGCCAACTCGCAATAAGTCGCGCCGAGTCATTTTCTGCTGCAAATCGCAGAGATCGCTACTGATTTCACCGGGTAGTCTGATCATGTTTACCTTCTTTCTTGTTTGAGAACTCGATCCTCTAATGATTGAACAAAAACGCTGGATTGTTGATGAGCGCCCAAGCGATGTCCTGGGCTGCCGTTAAACGAATCAACTTAACTTGTTTCCCACTTAATTCTGCGGCTCGACGAAGCTCTCTCAATCCCGGGTCCATGGGCAAGGGCTTTTCCAGTCTTGCCACCTGTTCCTTCAGCCCCTTCAACTTGGGATCGACCGGCCGTTCCTTCTGAGCTTCCTTCAGTTTCTTTTTCAGCTCCTTCAGTTTGGGGTCGAACGCCTTGAAGAAGGTCAGAAGCGCTTCTTCTTGATCAGCGCTTCGGGCACTTGAAGCGACCTCTAGAATCGCAACAATGTGCTCCGGGACCCCAAAATCTAATGGTTTTTGATCGGTCGCAACGGACAACCGGAACCGACCCAAGCTATGCTTTCCTGACCGAAACTCCTGTTTCAACTTAAAGCTCAGGATCATTGGGGACCCTTCCCCGATGGGATCCTTGATCTCAAAAATGGCTTCGTGCCCTTTCCCTTGTTCAGGCGAAATCGCCCAACCATTGTTGTTATCCCGCACCTGGCGATCCACGGCGGTTTTGACATCGTAGCCGTTCTGGCTGAATCCAGCCTGGGCATTTTCAAGCGACACTCTTTTTTGGTCCCCTGGGTTGCTTGCAGGCGCCCAATAGAGCTCCAGTTCCGAGAGGACAAAGTTTCCATCGTCCGCCCGTCCGGGTCCGTTCTTCGGCAGGCCCTCGTCGGCCAGCGCCTCGAGCTTGACTCCCGTAATTCCCTTCAAATGGGTCACCGCCTCAATTTCATAAGTCGTCTTTCCATTTTCACCAGAGGCGATGATCGAAGCGTCCCGCTGGAGGATCAGCTTCGCCTTGTTGGTCGAGGTCAGTTTTCTGGGATCAATGCTCGTCCATCCCGTCGCCCGGTCATTTGAATCCTCCCACTCTTGCAAGGCAACCGGCGCCGATTCATGGTAAGAGGCAATCTCATCCTCAACGGCCTTAATGCCGGCCAGACGGTTCTTTTCCGCCTCTGCCTCGCGCGGGGCGATTTCTTCCTCGTAGTCTTTCAGTGTCTTCTTCGCTCCCTCTATCTGAACCAAACGATCCTCTTCTCGTTGATTGATCACGGGCGCGATTTGTTTCTCATAGGCCGCCAGGTTCACGAGCAGTCGCTCATGCTCCGGCTCAATATCGTCGAGGAGATTCGCGGCTGTGGTAACTTCAGTTTCACTCGGTTGTCGGTTAAGAATGCGCATGTAGAGCTCTTCCACCAGTTTCTGATTGTCATCTTCCGATTGGACCAGATTGGCAATCGCGTTCGATGGGTCGCTGACCGCCTTGTCAACCGTTGGCCCGCTGACAAGGGACATCACCGAGCCGAGCTGCAGGTCGTTGGATCGTTCACATTCACAGGCGCTTTCCCGGGCGGGTCGTCCGAGATTGGCAAGGAAACCATCGTCCAATTTGACCCCGACATCAGGCAGGGAGGAAGCCCGGGTGCCGGCCGGTACACCCGGAATCGCAGAACTAGTGCCCGTAGTAAAATAAATCGCATCGAACAAGACCTCCGCCGGTAAGCGCTTCGGGATGAAATGGGAAAAATTAATGGCATCATCCTCGTTCCATTCATTGGTCTTGATACTCAATTGATAGGTTCTGGACTTACAAATCGTCCGCACCAGATGCTGAAAATCAAAACCGCTCGCGACGAAGTCATCGGTCAACCACTTTAGCAGATCAGGATTCGAAGGGGGATTTCCCGCCCGAATATCATCGATCGGCTCGATCACACCAACGCCTAGCAAATAGCCCCAAATTCGATTCACGTAACTCGCTGCGAAGTATTGATTGTCCTCCGAGGTGATCCAGGACGCCAAAAGGTCCCGACGATTGCCTTCCTCTTGCGACGTCGTTTGAGCCTGGTACGGAAACTCAGGGGCGGCGACCTTGCCGGTCCGCTGGTGAACCACCTCGCCCTCGTCTTTCTCGAAAACCACTTCGTACAAGGGTTTACTCCCCTCAACGGCCGTGCCTCCGATTCGTTTGCCTTCACTCGCCGGGTCTTCCTTGCGCCCCACCCGAGCAAAGAACGCGGACATCTCGTAGTACTGGTCCTGGGTCCAGCGCTCAAACGGATGATCATGGCACTTATTGCAATTGAAGCGAGTGGCGAGGAAAAGATGAGTGGTGTTCTCCATGGTCTCCTCCGCCGTCCGAAGTACTTTATAATAGGAAGCCGCGGGATTCTCCCGGTTGGAGCCCGAGGCAGTCAGCACCTTTCGCGCAAACTCATTGTAGGGAGTATTTCGGGCAACCTCCTGCCGAATCCACTCGCGAAAGAGCTCTGCCCCCTCGACCCCAAGGAACTTCCGGTTCACCTGCAGCAGGTCAGCCCACTTATTCGACCAATGCTCGACAAAGGCCTCGCTTCCGATGAGTTCGTCGATCAACTCTTCACGCTTCAAACGCGTCTCCCGAGGATCAGCGACAAACCGGCGCACTTCCAACGCCCGGGGCGGCAAGCCCGTCAAATCAAGAAAGACGCGACGAATAAACTCCACATCGGTACAAAGTTCCGAGGGAAGAATCTTCATCCGTTTCCACTTCTCGGCAACCAGCTCATCCACGCGGTTGTAGACTTCAGGCTCTTCCCATGCGAAGCCACTTCGATCCCCCATCACCGTCACCGTCGTCACGGCATAAGCCCCTTCAAAACGGGCCATGATCGGCGCTTCCCCTCGACGAATCGTTGAAACAATCCCCCCTTCACCGGTCTCCGCGACCTCGCCGTTTCCGGTCTCCACAAAGGCCTCGGCCGTCACATCGCGTTGCTCTCCGTTCTCGTATCGAGCAATCACCCTCATCTGCTGTTGATCGCCGATCCGATGAACCACCGGATTCTGCGGTGTGATCTGAATACTGGCGACTCGGCTCGATGCCTCATCCAGCCTGGCTCCTTGGGCAATCCACTGCTTGATGATTTCGTAATAGTCCTCACCAGGACGGGTCCTTTGCCCGCCTTCATGCGGCACCCCGGCCGTCGCTTTCAACAACATCAAACTGTCATCCGGCGAAGCAAAGTTGACTCGCCGACCCGCATGGTCATCGGCAAAAGCGCGAACGTCATAAATGGGATCGTATCCTCTAAGTGAGAGTTTGAACCCGTTCTTGCCGTCCTTCGCCCCATGGCAGGTACCCGTGTTACAACCCAAAGCCGAAATCACTGGCATCACATCCCGAATGTAATCCGGGTGAAACGCTTGATTCTGGCCCGTGACCCGAACGGCCAATTCTACGGAATGGCCACCGTATTCCACCCTCAACGTCGCCTCACCATCCGCCTTCGGACGAACCAGCCCCGTTTGGGAGACTCCAACCACATCATCCGCTCCACTGACCTTTGCGGTCCTGGTCAGGTCCTGTGGTTCCGCACCATTCACCCAACCACGAACCACCATTTGGGCGTATGCGTATGGCGAGGAAAGATCAATCACCTGGGGCTCAACGCTGATCGCGAAGACATCCCCGCCGCTTTCATCTTCCAGCGGCACCGAGTAGAAGGCTCTTTGCAGGGAAGCACTCTCAGCATCCAACACGCGGATGATTCCATCCCCACCGGCAACGGCGATGGATTGCCCGTTGGGATGGTGAGCCACACAGTAAATCCCCGTTTCGAATTGCTGGCTCGCCTTGAGCGAAACATCGCGCAACCGATAGGCCTCAACCTTGGCCTGATCCTCGGCCTTTCGACTGGAAACGGTTTTTTGGAGAATCTCGGTTAGCTCTTTACTGAGGGTTCCGTCAAAATCTGCGTTATAGATATTGACCCTCCCACGCCCATCAAGACTGCTTCCGGCCACGATCCGTTTTCCATCAGGACTGTAGGCCACACCAAAAATCCGGCCGGGCATCGGGTCAAATCGGCGCATCAAGTTTGCGTTGTCACCGATCACCCGCTTGGTTTCACGGTTCATTCGATAAATCTGGGGCATCCCATCCGCCCCACCGACCAAGATCTCATCTCGAGTCGGATGACGGTCGACCGACAGAATTCCGCCCTTCAACGCACCGGGAGTAATCGACGTGATATTGTCAATAAAGCGCTCAGTCTCGAATTCGGTGAGCTTGGCAGTTTGGTCTCGTCCGACGGAAACGATTTGCTTGCCGTCCACAGAGAAGACCGTATCCAGGGCCCAATCATCATGCGCCCCCTGATAAACCACCTCTTCACCGGTCTGGCTGTCAATCGCCCGCAAGGTCGTATCGGCACACCCAAAAGCAATATACTGCCCATCAGGCGACCAACTCGCTCCATACACAGTATCGAACGAGACGGGCACCGACAGGGTAAGCACCTGCTTCTCGACATCCCATACCTGAACCTCTCCCATGCGAGCCGGAAGCCCGCCGGTGACCGCGAGCCGCTTTCCGTCCGGTGAAAAGCGTACTGACTCGATTCGGGCTGAAAGCCCGATCAACCGGCCGACAAGACCCGTCCCATCGGCCCGGTGGAGCAATACCTCATGAAACCCCGACACGGCGAGAAGTTGGCCGTCAGGAGAATAGTCCACCGAGGTGACCACCGGAGGAACCTGATAAACCGGTGGATGCTCCGCGTCATAATGTCGTCGAACATTAGCGGGAGTATCGTCAACGGCCCCTTGCACAATCCAATCTCGGATCAAGCGAATCTCCGAATCCTGAAGAGGGTCTCCCTTTTGAGGCATTTCGGCTTCGCCATTGACCGGCGTGATCAGCTCAACGAGGTAGCTCTGATCAGGATTGCCCGGAATGATGGCGCGAACCTCACTTTCACCACCCTTGAGCAGCAGCTCAAAATCCGTCATCACATAACCACCTCGATCCTTTGCCGGCTGATGGCACCCATGGCACTGGGCTTGGAAAATCGGACGAATCTGATTGTAAAAGCTGACCGGAGACGAGCCCTCCTCTTGGGCCAGCAGCTGGTCCAAGGGCCCACTCACCAATCCCCCAAAGCAAACAACTCCGGCAAGAATCCCACCAAACCCAATCTTGTTTTTACAAATTTCCATCAATCCTCACACCGTTCGAGATTCAATTAAGCAACAATTCGGTTTCACTCTCAATGACCGATCGACTCCTGGTAATCTCCGATTTACCCAGATTTTTCAATTTTTGTCCAATGACAAAGCACGTTAAACCAACCGGAAGCGCATCCACGTTGAGGTTCGTTGTCGCTAATCGCCATGCCTTTTGGGACCGCTAAACGGGTCTCAACACTGGACAGAGACCGCTTCAAACGCCTTTAATGGATGCATGAAAACAACCCGCGAGCCGATTCGGCTCCTATCCCAAATTCTCCCGGCGTTATGCGTCGTCTTCCTGGTGTGGACAGGCCTTGGTTGCCAAACCTTTCAGGCGATCAATTGGGACGAGCGGGTGGGTAGTTATCGTGTTGATGACGCCAAAACCGAACTCGGGATGCCCGACCAAACTGAGGAGACGGCCGATGGCGGAACCGTGGCGACATGGCATTACCGCTCAGCTCGAAAGACGCCCGATTTTCATACCGGTTCCTCATACAATTCTCGCATGGATAACCAAACAGGGATTCCCAAGAGCCCTTGGGTTAGCCAGTCTTCTATGGAGTCGTCCTTGCAGCTAAGTTTCGATGAAAACGGCATCCTCCGCAGTTGGGAGAGTACGATTAAGTAGACCCCAGGCATTCTTTCAAGGGCGCTCAATCCCGTTGCTCCCTGTTTCTGCCAGTTTGAAGCCAGGAATCACAGGAATCCACTAGCGACCAAGGTGGAGTCGCCCACGCCATCTGCCGATCGGCACGACCACGAAGGATTCTGCCCCAAATGGAGGATTTGGGTCGATACCGGGGGTACGTTCACCGACTGCTTGGCCCTCGGCCCAAACCAAGAGCTCGTTCGTGTGAAGGTGCTTTCCTCCGGACGACTTCGCGCCCATCTTGACGCAACCGAGGATCCCAAGACCTACCAGTGCCACACGACCTGGTCTGCGCCGCGGGATTTCTTCGTCGGAACTCAAATCTTAGCCGTCCAGTCGACAGCCCCCCCCTCGAGAATCCTCGCCTACGATCCCGACCATAACACGCTGCGGGTAGACCAACCTCTCGACATCGCCCCTTCCTCCGCCATTGCCGAAATTGTTTTCCACGAGGAGGCTCCCATCGTCGCGGCTCGACTGGCCACCCAGACCGGAAACTCAGCGCCTCTCCCGCCTCTCGAGATGCGCCTCGCCACCACCAAAGCCACCAACGCCCTGCTGGAACGGAAAGGGGCAAAAACAGCGTTCTTCGTGACGCGAGGATTTAGGGACTTGCTTCGCATCGGCACCCAGCAACGTGCCGATCTCTTCTCTCTGAAAATCCCCAACCATCACCCGCTCCATCAACGCGTCATCGAAGTCGATGAGCGAATGTCCCCTGAAGGTCACGTGATCAAATCGCCCGACTTGGCTGCTATTGAACCGATTATCGAACAGCTCATCCAGGAAGACTACGAATCCATCGCGGTGGCGTTCCTTCATGCCTATGTCAATCCCGCCCATGAGCGCCTCCTCGCAGCCCGCCTCAAATCGGCAGGCTTCCAACATGTGTCAACCTCCTTCGAACTGGCTCCCTTCATCAAGCTTCTGCCGAGGGCCGAGACCTCCGTCGCCAACGCATACCTAGCTCCAACCATGGAGACGTATACCAAACGGGTCGCGACCTCTCTGCAAGACGACTCGCTACTCCTCATGACGAGCGCGGGCGGACTTCTCCCTGACAGCCATTTCCGCCCAAAAGATGCCCTCCTGAGCGGCCCCGCAGGGGGCATCGTCGGTGCCGCCCATGTCGGCCAATCGCTGGGATTCTCTCGATTGATTGCGTTCGACATGGGGGGAACCAGCACGGACGTTTCCCGGTTCCATCAACACTTCCAATACCAATTCGAGCATCGGGTCGGAGATGCCCGGTTAATGGCACCCGCCCTCCGGATTGAAACCGTGGCTGCGGGCGGAGGTTCGATTTGCGGCTTCCGCTCCTCCTCGTTATTCGTAGGTCCTGAGAGTGCAGGTGCATCTCCGGGCCCTGCCTGCTACGGCGCCGGAGGCCCCCTGACCCTCACCGACGTCAATTTGCTCCTCGGGAGAATGGACCCCAAACGCTTTGGCCTCCCGATTCGACCCGATCGCGCCCTCGAGGCACTCGAATCGATTCACCGTCAGATCGGCGAACTCAATCCGTCGCCCCCTCCCTCTCACGAGCTGCTTGAAGGTTTCCTGAGGATCGCCAATGAAAGAATGGCCGACGCCATCAGAACCATTTCCCTGCGGGAAGGCTACGACCCGAAGGAGTATGCTCTGGTCGCCTTCGGCGGGGCTGGAGGTCAGCACGCCTGCGCCATCGGCGAACGCCTCGGAATCACGCGCATTCTCTTTCCCAAAAACGCCGGCCTATTGAGTGCCCACGGACTTCGCCAGGCTCGCCAAGAGAGCTTCTCTGAGGAGCAGGTCCTGGAACCCCTGGCATCGGCCGAGGCCACATTGGATGCAAGCGTCAACCGCCTCGAAACCGTGGCCAGCGCCTCCCTTCAAAAAAGAGGCGTTCCTGCTGAGAGCATCGAAATCACCCGCCGTCTCGTCCATCTGCGGCTTCAGGGACAAGAAGCCACGGAGGAAATCGAGTTTCTCTCGGCAGCCCGGTTACGGAACGCCTTCCTCGATCGCTACTTCGAGGTCTTTGGATATCGACCAACAGGGGACCAGATCGAGGTGGTCTCCCTCCACGTCGCAGCCAGCATCCGACGCCCCCCCCCTCCACCCATTCCCGTTGAAGAAACCGGCAACCTCACCGAGCCTCACCGACACCTCGAGGCCCCCATTGCCAAACGTCCGACCCACCTCCCGGTTTACGACCGAGAACGCCTTTCTCATCCCGGTGCCATCAAGGGCCCTGCGATCGTTCAGGACGACTACTCAACCATTTTCATCGAGGAAGGCTGGAACGGAATTGTCCAAGCCGACGAAACGCTCATGCTGCACCACACCCTCCTCAACAACGAAGAGGCACCCGCTGGTTCGGATCCCCTGATCGAGTCGGAGCTGTTCACCCACCGGTTCGAGCACTTAGTCGAATCAATGGGATCGCAACTCGAGCGAACAGCCGTTTCCACCAATGTCAAAGAACGACTGGACTTCTCCTGCGCACTGCTCGATGCCTCCGGTGAACTGATTGCAAACGCTCCCCATATTCCTGTTCATCTCGGAGCACTCGGAAGCTGCACGCGAACGGTAGCCCAACACATCCCCCTCGATCCGGGTGATATGGCGGTCACCAATCATCCGGGATTCGGAGGGTCTCATCTCCCCGACATCACGGTCATCAGTCCCGTCCATGATGATCACGACCACCTGGTTGGCTACGTCGCCAATCGGGCCCACCACGCCGAACTCGGTGGAATCGCCCCGGGCTCCATGCCACCCAACGCAACCAACCTGGAGCAGGAGGGCGTTGTGATATCGCCGACCCATCTCTTCAGAAGAGGCGTCGCCCAATGGGAATCAATGGAGGCAATCCTCACTTCGGCGAAGCATCCCACCCGAGCGCTCCAAGACAACCTCGCCGACCTTCGCGCTCAGGCCGCGGCCAATCACAATGGGGCTCGATCACTCAAAGCCCTGTGTCACCAATACGGTTCAGAACAAGTGCGCCATCAAATGGAGCATCTCAAAAAGCGATCCGCGCAGGCGATCGAGACGGCCATCCGATCAAGCGATCTCCCTTGCCGTCAGGTCACCGAAACCCTCGACGATGGCACTCCGATCAAGGTTCGGGTCACCCGTAATCAATCCAATCTCCACTTCGACTTTTCCGGCACAGGGGCGGTCCATCCGAAGAACTTCAACGCCAATCGTGCCATCGTAAACAGTGCCATTATTTATGTGCTTCGCCTAATGGTCGGGGAATCTCTTCCGCTCAACGAAGGCTTACTTCACCCGATCAGAATTGATCTTCCCTCCGGGCTTCTCAACCCTGGTTTTCCAGATTCCGCTTCCCGCTGTCCCGCGGTCGTTGCAGGCAATGTCGAGACAAGCCAACGGGTCGTCGATACTCTGATTCGTGCTCTCGGGTTGGCTGCTTGCAGTCAGGGAACGATGAACAACGTGATCTTCGGGAATGACGAGGTCAGCTATTACGAAACGATCGCCGGCGGAGTCGGTGCAAGTCCGGGAGCACAAGGTGCCGATGCGACTCACTCGCACATGACCAACACGGGAATTACCGATCCGGAGATTCTGGAAAAACGCTACCCGGTCCGACTCCTCCAATTCGCCATTCGCAACGGCAGTGGTGGCGCGGGCCGTTTTCGAGGCGGCCATGGCGCGATTCGAGAGCTCGAATTCCTCGCACCCGTCCAGTTATCCCTCTTAACTCAACACCGTTTGATCGCGCCCTACGGCGCTGCCGGAGGACAAGCCGGAACCCCCGGACAGCAAACCCTCATTTACCGAAACGGCCAAACGGACTTGCTGGAACCGACGGCCTCGCTGACGCTCTCTAGAGGGGACCGCCTTCGAATTGAGACGCCGGGCGGCGGTGGATGGGGAGCGGTTTGACAGCGAAGCCAGTCTCATCGATCTTTTCACGTGCCAGTAAAACACCTCACCATCAAAGAAACATGGGCGTTCCGTGCCATCGAGCGGCGGGCCTTCGCATGGTGTTTCCTGGCCTTTTCAATGGGCTATCTCGCTTTCTTCTTGAGTGGAGACCCCACTCGTCGGGCGAGCCTCGATCAGCTGTTCCCTTTGGGCATCTTCGGCCTCAGCCTCGCCGTGATTCATCTCACCTTGGTGATGAGCCGTTATCGAGGTGACCCTGGACTGGTGATTCCAACGCTCTTTCTTGCTGGCCTCGGGCTGATGGCTCAGTTTCGAATGGGACTCTTCGACTTCGAAGACCCTTGGCGTCTTTCCCATTTTGCTTACCCCCTGGGCATCGTCGTGATGCTGACCACGGTCGTTCTCTTCAAACGGGATCGCTATCAGGGATTGAGGTTTTTCTGGTGGATAAGCGGTCTTGGTGCTCTGGGAGTGGTGGCGGCGCTGGTGGCCACCGGGACTCAGTTTCGAGGGGCGGTCTATGCATCCGGCAATCGGACACCCACCGAGTTCATCAAGATCTTGGCCGTAGTCTTCTTGGCGGGATACCTCGCTCGACGAACCGAATCCGGCAAACGGGACCGTGGCAGCACTTTTCTCTTTCTTCTTCCCATTGCCATTTTCTTTGCGGCCTTGGTTCCGCTTCTTCTCTGGCAGCGGGATCTGGGAATGATTGTGAATTTGGCCGGACTCCTGGTCGTCCTCATCTTCGTTGCCACCGGCCGTTGGTCCTATCTCGTTGCGGCATCCGTTGTGGGAGTTGGCGCCGCCTTTGCCGCATTCAAACTGTTTCTTCACGGTCAGCAACGGTTTCGGGTGTGGTTCGACCCCTTCTTCGATCCCACGGGGGCGAGCTGGCAATTGCTTCAGGGTCTTTCGGGGATGTTCTCCGGCGGCCTCTGGGGGGCCGGTTTCGGAAAAGGAAATCCCGAACGCATTCCCATCGCAGCCTCTGATTTCATTTATGCCGTGATCGGAGAAGAACTCGGCTATTTCGGATGCCTCCTCGTCGTCACCCTGTTTGTCGGTTTCTTCCACCGGGCTTACCGCGTGGCCAAGCACACCGAGAATCCATTTGGAGCGCTCCTCTCCGTCGGTCTGACGACGATGATCATGATCCAAACTTTTCTTAATATTGGCGGGGTGACAAAAACCGTTCCCTTGACCGGAATCCCCCTCCCCTTCATCAGTCACGGGGGATCGAGCCTCATCACAATGTTCTGCTGCCTCGGTCTCCTTCTCGCCGTTTCAGACGGCGTCGAACCTCTGATTGAATCCTCGACCGCTGCGGGTAAGCGGGCCAAGAGGGGGCACTCCCGGTAACCCTTGGAAGTCATTCCCTCCCTGATTTCCCTTTGGGGTCAGGCGAGCCGCTCCTCACCCCCAGCATTCCGCTCCATTTGAGAGGGAGAAAACCATTTGGCGAGCCCCTTGACGTCTTCCAATACGAGGTAGCCCGCCGGAACAAGAAGCAAGGAGATCGTGGTCGCAAAGAGAACTCCAAATGCAAGGGAAGTCGCCATCGGGATCAGAAACTTCGCCTGAACGCTTTTTTCGAGGATGAGGGGAATCAATCCGACAAAGGTCGTCAGCGAGGTCAGGAGAATAGGACGGAACCGGGCCACGCCTGCCTCACGAACGGCCTCAACCAGGCGCCCTCCTCGCGCGCGGAAACGGTTGATGTAGACCACCATCACCAGGTTATCGTTCACCACCACGCCCGAGAGGGCGACAATCCCGAACATCGATAGAATCGTGAGATCCATCATCATGATCACATGCCCCCACACTGCGCCCACAAGGCCAAACGGAATGGCAGACATCACGATGAAAGGTTGGAGGTAGGATCGGAAGGGGATGGCCAGCAACGCATAAATGATCAGCAGCGCCAATGGATATCCACTCGCCATCCCCATCATGGTTTCTCGTTGCTCGCGTTGTTCCCCCTGCCAAGAATAAAACACACCCGGGTGCCGTTCGCTCAGCGTGCTGAGAAACCCCCGTTCAAGGGACGCAATGACCCGGTTCGCGTTGGCCCGACTGACATCGACGTCCGCCGTCACATTGATCGCCCTTTGGCGATCCACCCGTTTGATCGACGAAAAGCCCCGACCGACCTGGACATCCGCCACTTCGTAGAAGGGCACCTCTCCCCCTGTTGGCGTCCGAATCCGCATCCCTTCTAAATCACCGAGCGAGCGACGCTCTTCTTCCGGATACCGAACCATGACACGAAGTTCATCGCGCCCCCGTTGGATTCGCTGAACCTCCTCCCCGTAGAAGGCCTGGCGCACCTGCCTCCCCAAGTCCATCTGGGATAGACCCAGGGTCTCGGCAGCGGGCTTAATCCCCAATTTCACCTCCCGCTTCCCTTGGCGAAAAGAATCGGTGATGTCGATCACCCCGTCATAGGAGCGAAGATGCTCCTTTAAGTCATCTGCCGCCTCCCGAAGCCTCTCAAAATTACTCCCCACCAGCTGAATGTTAATCGCCTCGCCAGAGGAAAAAATGGAAGAGGTAAACAAAAGCCCTGTCGCGCCCGGGATGTCGCCGGTCATCTCGCGCCAGCGGTTGGCCAACTCGATGCTACTGGAACCTCCCCGACTTTCCGATGCCTCCAACTCGATGTGAACCTCTCCCAAATGAGCGCTTGAGAAATCGGCAACAAAGTTTCCAGCCCCCTCTTGCTGCATCTTGTTAAATGGCTGCTGGCCCACGGAAGCAAGGATGTGGCGAAACACACTCTTTTCCCCTTCACCGCGCTGCCCATCAATCTCGTCGCGGAGCGCCAACGCTTTTGCCTCAATTTGATGGACCGCCTCACGGGTCACGCGAGCAGGCGTCCCGAGTGGCATCGTCAGAATCGCCGCCATGTTGTCTCCCTCCACCGGAGGAAAGAACTGAAACCGGATCCATCCCCCCGCCACCAATCCCAAGGTGATCAGCATCCCCCCAATCGCCACCGAAATCGTAAGGTAACGAAAGCGAAGAGCGTATTCGAGGGAAGGACGATAGACCCCTTGAATGAATCGTGTCAGCCGCTCTGAAAAAGCCGACTGGATTCTCGCCCAACCCGCCCCCACTGACCATGCAGGCTCGACCGAGCGTTCCTTCCAATGACTCAAATGGTTGGGGAGAACAAAGAGCGATTCGACCAGTGAAAACAAGAGCGTTGGAATCACCACCATCGGAATGACCCTCATGATTTTTCCCGTGCTTCCCGGCACCGTCAAGAGCGGGAGAAAGGCAGCCACGGTCGTGAGAACGGCGAAAATCACCGGTTTACTGACCTCCTGAGCCCCGCGAATGGCCGCCCCCTGCTTGTCCGACTCCCGCTCTTGATGAGCGTGAATATTCTCACTGACGATGATGGCATCGTCGACGACGATTCCGAGCACGAGAATAAAGGCAAAGAGGGAAAGCATGTTGATGCTGACATCTAGCCACGGCATCACCCACAACGTGCCCATGAAAGATACCGCCAACCCAAAGCTCACCCAAAGCGCCAAGTTGAGCCGGAGGAACAAGGCAAGGGTGAGGAAGACCAAGACCAGGCCATAAAACCCGTTCTTGGCCAGGAGTTGCTGACGACTCTTGAGGTAGGTCGAGTCATCTTGCCAGATCGTCATCAGCATGCCTTCAGGCAGGCGCGTCTTGAACTGGTCCACGAACTCATACACCGTTCGAGAAACATCAAGCGCATTCTGATCACCGACTCGAAACACCTGGATCAGCACGGACCGCATTCCATCAAAGCTGCCCTCCTTGTCGGTATCGGCAAACCCATCGATGACGCGAGCCACATCTCTCAGAAAAAGTTGGGTCCCGTCCTGTCGCGTTCGGATCAGGATCTCCTCAAACTCCTCACCGCGATAGGCCTGACCTTTGGTCCGAAGCAGGATCTCGCCCCCTTCGGTCTTCACCATTCCGCCGGGAAGATCGAGCGAACTTCTTCGAACCACCCGAGCCACTTCATCAAATGACAACCCATACTCGCGCAACGCCTGTTCCGAGACCTCGATCGAGATCTCGTACGGCCTCACATTTCCTAACTCGACCTGTGTGATGGTTGGCAGGGAGACCAGTTCGTCCCTCACCTGTTCACCGAATCGCTTCAATGAAGCCTCATCCACTGGACCCGCGATAGCGATATTAATGACCTGCTTTCGCATCATGATCTCTTGGATGACCGGTTTTTCTGCTTCTTCCGGAAAGGTGTCAATGGCATCAACTCGAGCCTTGATGTCATCAAGCACCTTGGAACTGTCCGCGTTGGGAAGTAGTTCCGCCAGCGTACTCCCCATCCCTTCGCGGGCCGTCGAAATCACCTCCTTGATTCCCTCTAGCCCCTGGATCGCCTCTTCCACTCGAATACAGATTCCCTCCTCAACCTCTTCTGGCGCTGCTCCCAAGTAATTGACATCGATCGATACCAAGCCCGACTCTATTTCAGGGAACACCTCTCGCTTGATGGATCCGACCGCCATCAATCCAGCCATGAGGATGAAGATGACCAGCAAATTGGCAGCAACGCCATTTCGCACAAACCAATCAATGATCGCCTTCATTCCCATTCCGTCTCCGATCCGACTGCCACCGGCTCAACCACCATTCCGTCCTGAGGAATATCGATGGCAGACACGCACAGGCGGTCTCCCGGTTCAAAACCACGCTGCACCACCACCCGATGCCGATCCGACCACAGCACCTCCAGGTTCCGCTTCCGCAAACGATTCTCGGAGTCAATGGCCAGGGCTTTTCCTTCGTCCCAAAGTTCGGTTCGAGTCAAGACATAGACGCCTTTCGCCTTACGGCCTTCGATCTCGACGGTCACAAATGTTCCGACCCTCAGTGGCGGAGACGCCATGGACTCATCCGATCGATAGGGGTCCTCAATCGCTACCACCACGCTGGCCATTCGAGAATCGATATCCACTTCGCCTCCCACCCGCACCACTTGACCCTGCCAACGGTGTTCACGACGTCCGAACCGTCCAATCAACGTCACCCCAACCGGCTGCCGGGCAAACGCCTCGGGAGATCGCTCCAGGGGAAGATTGAGAAACTCGAATTCGGACAACGGAAGCGGAACACTCACCTCTACCCGTTCTATACTAAACACCGTCGCCAGGGCCTCGCCCCTTCGGACGAACTGACCACGATCCACATTGGCGCTCCGAACGCGTCCACTAAAGGGAGCCACCATGCGGGTCTGTTCCAGGTCCAATTGAGCTTTCGCCAGATCCGCATCTGCCGCCGCCAGCGTCGCCCTGGCCTCAACCAGTTGTGGTTGGCGAAGCAGTAGAGCCGAAGCCTTCCCTTCTCGGCCCAATGCCTCCCAGTCCTCCTCGGCCACCCTCGCCTCGGCTTCGACCATCGCCAGGCGCAATTGAGCCGAGGCCACTTGAGCCGAAGCCCGCGTGACCGCCAATTGGTAATCTCTCTCATCAATCGAGAGGAGGAGATCGCCCTTTGAAAAGAAGCCCCCCTTCTTCAAGGACGGCGAGACATGCGTCGTCCGCCCATCCACCTCAGCCACTAGCCGGAGTGTGATGGCTGCCTCCACGGTGCCCTGGCTGCGAATGGTGAGAGAAAAATCCTCACGTTCAAGCGTTCGACATGCCACCTTGGGATCTTCTCTCGCCGGCGGCTGCGGACGTTCTGTCCTCCGCAGTTTGACCATCAGGGTGAAGGCCGCGCAACTGAGCGCAAGCACGACGACAGGAGGGATCCATTTTGGCAAGGTTCTCATTCTCAATTGAAACTCTCTCTTCCCCTCAAATCATAACAAGCCCTCACGGTCCGACTGCCTCACCGGGCATCAATCCGCCACCCAGGGCCAAATACAAGTCAATCCGATTGCTCAACTGCGCCTGGCGAATCGCAATGACCTGAGTCGCATCCGAAAGGGATCGGCGTTGCGATTCCAGTACGTTGATTAATTCCTCCAAGCCCGATTCGTAACGCCGATTCGCCAACTCCATCGCACCTCGCGATTGGGTTGCAGCAGCCTCGATCCTCAGTGCCCGTTCCTTCAATAGCACCTCACTCGCCAGTGCAAATTCCACCTCCCGGAACGCCTGTAGCGACGCCGACACATATTGCGCGATTGCCTCACGAATGGCCGCCTTCGAAAGGTCAACGCCAGCCCTTAGGCGCCCCCCTTGGAGGAGCGGCTGAGCCACACTGCCCGCGAGAGACCAAACGCTCAAATCACGATCCACCAAATCACTTAACTCGGCGGTGCTCGTCCCGGCCGCCCCCGAAAGACTGATTTGCGGAAACAAGGCGGCCTTGGACTCCCATAACCGTTGATCAGCCGCCGCCAGGCGACGCTCCGCAGCCACCAAATCAGGACGTCTCTCCAGAACCTGGGAGGGGATCCCAGCCTGAAGGGAACCTTCCAAGAGAGGCAGTTCACAATCCAGCGTCAGATTCCCCGAAGGATATCGCCCCAGGAGAAGTTCCAACTGTTGAACGGTCTGGAGAGATTGCTGACAGCGTTCGATCACAAGCGCTTGGGCTGATTCAACGCTGTTCGAGGCCAACTGAAGTTCGAGCGCAGACCGCAACCCCTGCTGGTAGCGCGATTGAATCTTGGTCGCCGTGTCCCCAAAGCTCTTGGCAGTCTCCTGCGCCAGAAGCCACTGTTGTCGCGCCGCAACGGCATTGATCCAAGCCTTACTCACCTGGGCCGCCAGGGACAAGCGGCCCATCGCAAAGTCCTCCTCAGCAGCCTGTGATTCGGCTAAGGCTGCCCGCCGACCTGCTCGACCTCTTCCCCAGAGATCGATTTCCCAGCTCGTGGCAAAGTTGAGTCCGTAAGTCGTTGCCCGGGTCGTCAACACGTCATTCGCGTTGCCTGGAATTGGAAAACCGATGAAATTCTGGCGCCGACGGGCCCCATCGAGAGACGCGCCCAGGGTAGGATACAAGTCTGCCCCCGCGATCCTGGCTCTAGCGCCGGCGGCCTCGACCCGGGCTTCCATTCCCATCAAATCCGGATTCGCTGAAAACGCCTCTTCCAAGAGCCCAACCAATTCTGGAGAGGAAAACGAGGACCACCACACCGCGTCCGAAGAGGGCTTCCCCTCCCCATGGTTCCAAGTGTCGGGAACCGGCAACCCCTCGGGGCGAGGGAACCGATCAGGTGGGGACACACATCCCATCATCCAAAGAAACGTTCCCAGCGCCAAACAAACTGAGTCTCTCACCGCTTCCTCTTCTTTCTCGGTACCGGCGACCGCAACCCCGCCGCACAGAAGGCCACCAATTGCTGAATCACCTCATCCAAATCATCGGGATCACAGCTACCCTCCGACCAAGCAGCCGGTCGCTCTCGATCACACAAGGTCAGACTCATCGCACCTAAAATGAAGTGGATCCTCCAAAAATAATCCCGTTTTCGTATCGCCGGCAGCGTCCGCTTGAAGGCTCGATGAAAGCGAATAAACACCACTTCAAACCGATCTTTCAACCGCTCCAGAACGGTGTTGCTTGGCTCCGCAAACAGGCGTCCCACCAATCGAACAAAACTCTTCCCCCCCTTTCGGGACCGACTCAGCTTGACGGCCGGCGCAATGAGAGCATACAGCACATCCTCGAGCGCCACCTCTCCCTCGTCCCGGGACTCATACTCATCGAGCAGTCGCAGACGTTCATCATTGAGCGGCTTCAGTCGCCTCGACATCACCGCCTCGACGAGGGCCTCCTTAGAACCAAAATGGTAGTGGATGGAGGCCACGTTGACACCCGCTGTATGAACCACCTGTCGAACCGAGACGTCTCCGAAGCCATGCTCGGCAAAAAGACACTCAGCCGCATCGAGAATGCGCTCTTGGGTGCCTGATGCGGTCATCTCCTTGCCTTCCAATTTAAACAGATGTTTCAATTAGTCGTTTAATCTATTCTTGGAAAAGGTCAAGGCCCGATCTCCCAATGATCATTCGATTTGATCGAGGCCCTTCTGAACCCGCTTCCGCACCGTGATCCACATGATTCCCGCACTCTTCTTCACCCCGAAAGGGTCGACTCGGTGGGGTTGCCTCCATGAGGCCTTCGGCAAACTAGACTATTGCGATTTTAGGATGAGATTCTACCAACCGCTTCCTCCAACAGGGTTCGAAGAGGGGAAGCGCTCCCAAAAATCCGTCCTCGGTATGGGAGGCACCCCGATCGCATCCCAGTCTCGACGCATTCGAAAAACACTTCGTGATTGGATCTGCCGGGGTTCCTCGATGAGCCTCAGTGAGGGCATCGCTTAATGACCCGAGTCCTTCCTCGTATGAATGAGGCAACGATTTAGGATCAGGCAAAGAACCGCCATAAGGTCTGTGGGACAGACATGCCCGAACAGAAGACCTGAGGAGAAGCCGCACCTTTTCGGCGTTCCCCTTCGCTTTCTTTGGTTCACAGGTCTTTATCGACCCTTCATCACACCGCTCCCCCCCAAACATCGGCCCCAATTCTGACCACCTTGCCCTCCACCCGTCTGGGTCTGCGTCATTAATTGAAGGCATCCTGGCCAATCTGGCTAGGTTTCCCATCAACCGACGGAGCTCACCTCATAAGAGACTGGCTGCCGGAATGAACTTCTCCAGTTATTTCGGCGTTGTTCCACCAAGCATCGCAACAGTGAAAACACCATTACTTTTTTAATTTGCTTTCACAAAGCCTATCCACTTTTCACTCGATGCTAAACCGAGAACGGGACAAATTCACTTAGATTGACCATAAGGATTTGGATCCCTCACGAGCTTCTCCAGAAACCCTCAATTGATTCATCCCGACCCACTCCTGAACCCTGATTCTAGATCGCTCCGATTGAACCCCACCCAATTCTCACGCCGGGCTGGCAATCGCTCCAAGGATTCTGGCAGCCGCAACGAAAAACGGTG
>DEAY01000080.1:7937-13097 GCA_002348345.1 Verrucomicrobia bacterium UBA2970 | reverse complement strand
TCGTCACCGCCCCCGCGGACGACGCAACCATGACTCCCACCAAAACAAATCGGACTTTCAATCAACAACCTCTTCTAATCGGATCGGTTCTTAGGAACCCTAATATACGCCACTACTCCCTGCCAACCGTCAAACTCAAACGGGCCTCTGCCCTGCCACCCCCTCAACAGGGTGGAGCCCGCTCGGTCACGTCAACGGAGCGAACACCGCTCTCGAAAAACCGTTTGCTAACCACCCTTTTCAGCGGACGGCCTGATGAAGGGAGGCTTTCGATGGCATCAAAAGCGTCGTCGCTTTTTCAACCTCTTGCGCATACCGGGTCACCGCCTCGGCCGCTCGGGTGATCTGCTCGTCGATGAGATCCCATTCCGCTTCCTCAATGGCCTCACGAACCCCGGGAAACGTCTTCACTCCGTATCCCGTGTAGAATCCCGGGGCATAGACCTGATGGCGAAACCATGGACGCCGCGGCAGCCCCGAGGACGACGTCAACGCCTGCTCCGCTGCCGCGAGCGTTCGATTCAATTCCTTCAGCCCCGCCGTGCCTAGTGGGTCCCCCTCCTTAAAGTAGGCGGTCCGGGCGACCGAGAATTCCGCGGATCGCTCACTCAACGAATCAAGCGCATTGAGCAGAGGCGCGAGACTAACGTGCGGGACCTTCTCTTTCGGTTCCGGATTGACAAAGGGAAGGCTCGGATCATGGGCCCGTTCCCAATGAGAGTCCGAAACCAGGAGATTGTGATGCGTCGTCGCCTCGCGAGTCGTCTTCATCAGCTCGGTGAGCTCTTCGGCATAACGGGAAAAGGTCGCACTCGCCGCTGAAAACCCAAAGGGCAGAACCTCGGCATCCAAGAGCCGCAGGGTTATTCGGCCGCAGACCTGCGTCAGCGCGATCCCATAATCAAAGCCCGGATCGATATACTTTGAGAAGTGATCAAAGGTATCGAAACAGGTGTGATACTCCCCTCCGATGCCTTCCCCCCCGAAGCCGACATTGAAGGTCGGGATTCCCAGGTGTTGCAGGAAGACGGTGTAATCGGAGCCGGATCCAAGCGCACTGAGATACAAGTCCCGCCGTGCCTTCACCCGCTTGCGCTGTGCGGCGGACCCGTGAACCAGATTCCGGGCTCTCAGTCGATCCGAAACACTGACCGAGGTCTGAGGATCCACCACCCGATGGGCCACGTCGGCCGCCAGAGCTTCCAACGAATGCGATCCCCCGATCCTGAGGAATCCCCGCGAGTTGCCATCGGTATTGATGTAGGCCACCGCCTTTTCCTTCAACAGCGCCGCATGGTCCTCGGCCCATTCAGTGGAACCCAGCAACCCGGGTTCCTCGGCATCCCAGCTACAAAACACCAGGGTGCGCCGAGGGCGCCATCCTCCGCGGATCAGCGTGGCAAAGGCCCGCGCCTGTTCCAACACCGTCACCATGCCACTCATCGGGTCTCTTGCCCCGATCACCCAACCGTCGTGATGATTGCCTCGAATCACCCATTGATCAGGAAACGTCTCCCCCTCGTATTTAGCGATCACGTTGTAGGCGGGCACAAGATTCCAATCGAATGCCACGTTGAGCCGGACCACCGTCCCTCCCGCTCCAAATCGATAGGTCACCGGCAAGGCCCCCCGCCAAGAGTCCGGAACCACCGCTCCGTCAAGGGTCTTGAGAAGAACTTCCGCGTCCACCGACGAGATGGGAAGCACCGGGATCTTCATCAAGGTCTCGGCTGCCTCTCGCTTCAATCGAGGGGCATTCTTCCGAGCCCCGTAGTCGGGCGTCAATGGATCCCCCGGCCGCATCGGAAGATCGACCACCGAGCCCCGCTGCACTGCGGTGTCGTGTTTGAAGGCCCCATTGGGATAAGCCGCCCCCCAGGCATATCCGTCCGCTTCAGGATCATTGAAGATGAGACATCCGATGGCCCCTTTCTCATGAGCCACCTTCGGTTTGATACCCCGCCATGAGCCGCCGTAGCGTGCGAGAACGATCTTCCCCTCCACCGAGATGCCATGTCTGGCGAGCACCTCATAGTCACCAGGCAAACCCTGGTTCACATAAACCAAGCTCCCGACCACTTCTCCATCCGCCGAATAGGCATTGTAGGGCGGCAAGGCCTCCGACCGCAACGCGACGGCAACCGAGTCCGAACCCATGATTTCTTCGGTCAACGACAACGTCACGGGCAAGGGCCGAAGCTGACGAAGTTCGCGGGTCTTCGGCGTGGGGAAAAGCACGTGATAGGTTTCAATACTGGTCTCGTAGCCCCAGTCACGAAAAAGCTGCGCCATTCGCTCCGCGTTTTCCTTCGTCTTGGGAGCACCAGCATGATGGGGGCGATCGGTCATCCCTCGCATCCACTCCCTGAGATTCTCGGGGTCCAGGAGCCGATCGTATGCCACCTCCCGCTCAAGCAATTGCGTCGCGGCCTCGGACCGGAACCCGAGGACCTCACTCGGTCCGCCTCCGGAAAGGGAGGCGGACCGAAAAAACAGAAGACTCAGCGCCAACGGCGCCCATAACTGATTCATCGGCATCCATCGTAACCCCTTCCAAAGAGGCGTCACGTCGAAAGACTTCGGCCAAATCGACAACCCCATGAATTCAAGATCGATCCCCACACCCCCGTCGTTCCTGATGACCTCCGACTCCATGGTTTCGATTTCCCGATTTCACGATGAACAGAGTTGCCTCCTGATGGAGAGCTCCCTAGGATCACGCACGATGAAACCCCGTCTGACGTCCGTGCTCGTTAGTTCTCTGGCACTCTGCGTGACCCTCAAGGCCCAATTTCCCCAAGTCACCGAGGTCGAGTCCCAACCCTTCATTGCCGCAACCGAACGGTTGCTAGAAGCGCTTGTTTTCGTCGGGGCCCCGCTCTCCAACCCCGATCAGGAGACCGTTCAAGCGGCAATGCGATCGGATGATCAAGACGAAGCCGTCGCCCAGATCCAAGGCGTGCTTGACCGCTACACCGTCGCCGGCGTTCACATTAATCCGGAAAGCCGGGTCAAAGTCGCCGAAGGCCCGACTCGGAAGAATCTGGTGCAACAAGGATGGCGAACCTTCCTTGTCAAGGTGCACAACGAGGCCGGAATTACTCCTCAACTGGTCGCGGAAAGCCCCAATGCGGGTCCCCAATACAAACGGAGCACCGGCTCCCCTGATCCCAAGTCGGAGATTTCTCAAAGCGACGTCGCTCAACGATTTCTTGATCTTGAGATGTACAACAATCCGCCGTTGAAACCCAACCTGAGTGGCTTGGAGTTGGAATACCGGATTATCCAACTCTACAGCCGGGATATTGGCAAACGGGAGGCGAAACTAGCCTTCAACGTGGGCCAAGGCACCCAGGATCTGGGTTTTCGCAATGCCGTCCCCATTCTGTTCCATTGCCTTCCCGCCGTGGAGGTCGTTCTCAAGATTGCGGACGAGGATGGTAGCCCCACGTCGGCCGCCTTTGTCGTTCGCGATTCCCGCGGACGGATTTATCCCAATCCAGCCCGTCGTCTGGCACCGGATTTTTTCTTCCATGACCAGGTCTACCGGGCCGACGGCGAGTCGCTCCATCTCCCCCCGGGCGAGTTCTCCGTCGAGATCTCCCGGGGGCCTGAATACCGGGTTCAAACCCACACGCTCCAGGTTCGCGAGGGCGTGGTCAGCCAAACGGCATCCTACCGGTTGGAGCGGTGGATCCACCCCAAGGCCCGCGATTGGATTTCCGGAGATCACCACGTTCACGCCGCCGGATGTGCGCATTATGAGAATCCCACGGAGGGAGTCACTCCGGCCGATATGATGCGTCACATTTTGGGAGAGGATCTCAATGTCGGTTGCGTCTTGACCTGGGGCCCCTGCTGGTATTCGCAAAAGAATTTTTTCGAGGGCAAGACATCGGCGCTTTCCATCCCGAACTATCTCATGCGCTACGACGTGGAAGTCAGCGGCTTCCCTTCCTCTCACGCCGGGCACCTCTGTCTTTTACGACTGAACGAAGACGACTACCCGGGGACAACCCTCATCAACGAGTGGCCTAGCTGGACGCTCCCGGTGCTGGCCTGGGGGAAGAGCCAGGGCGGCGTGGTCGGCTACAGCCACAGCGGATGGGGCCTCGCCCTGCCCGACTACAGCCCTAACGGCGAACGGGTCTGGCGGCAAGGTCGCCGCGGGGCGGACCAGGGTGAGTGGACGGGGCGCGCGGCCGACATCCTTCCCGACTACGCCATGCCGCCTTTCGATGGGATCGGGGCAAACGAGTATGTCGTCACGGTCGCTCACGACGTCTGCGATTTTATCTCCGCCGTCGACACGCCCATCGTATGGGAACTCAACGTTTGGTACCACACCCTCAACTGCGGCTTTCGATCAAGAATCAGCGGCGAAACCGACTTCCCCTGCATCTACGGCGACAAGGTTGGGCTGGGTCGGATCTACGTCAAACTGGATCCCGGCCAAACCCTGGACTTCGACACCTGGGTCCAGGGCCTCAAGAATGGACGCAGTTACTGCGGCGACGGCATGAGCCACATTTTCGATTTCAAAGTTAACAACACGGCCCTGGGCGAGCCCGGAACCACCGGCGAACTCAGTCAACTCAATCTGCTTGAACCCGGGACGGTGAAGGTCACCTTCGATGCGGCCGCCCTTCTGGCGGCGGAGCCGACGGAAGAGACCGAGCGGATTCGGTCGAGCCGCCTCGACCAAAAGCCCTACTGGCACATCGAGAGGGCTCGGGTCGACGACACCCGCAAGGTCCCCGTTGAGATCATCGTCAATGGGTATCCGATCGCTCGTCGCGAAATCGTGGCCGACGGCAAAACGATTCCCATGGAATTTGATGTCGAGATCGAGCACTCGAGCTGGGTGGCGGTCCGCATCTTTCCGACGGTTCACACCAATCCGATCTTCGTCGAGGTCGGCGGCAAGCCGATTCGAGCCAGTCGGCGGAGTGCGGAATGGTGTATCAAGGCGGTGGATACATGCTGGAACTCGAAGCAGAACCGCATTCGAACTTCGGAGAAGGCAGCGGCCTCCGAGGCCTACAACCAGGCCCGCGCTATCTACGCCCAGATTCTCAATGAATCAGTCGCTGAGTAATTGATTTGCCTTGCTGCAAGTCCCGGGCGGAGCGAGGCTCCCGCCCGGCCCCAAGGCTCGTT
>DEAY01000080.1:7409-7555 GCA_002348345.1 Verrucomicrobia bacterium UBA2970 | reverse complement strand
ATCTCGCTTGATCTCATCTCCATCCCGGAGGCGATCGAGACGGCGACAATGGCCCTCCGAGCCGGGGTCGACTGGCTGGAGGCCGGGACACCGTTGATCATTGCCGAGGGGATGAACGGCGTTCGCGCTCTTCGGGAGGCGTTTCC
>DEAY01000080.1:0-7025 GCA_002348345.1 Verrucomicrobia bacterium UBA2970 | reverse complement strand
GAACTCATGGCCAAGGCGGGCGCCACCCATGTGGTCGTCATGGGCCAGGCCCACGAGGAGACGATCGAACTCGTCGTCAAAGCCGGAACCGACTTTGGGATCTCGGTCATGGGTGACAATCTCGGCATGTCGGACATGGTCGCGGGCGCTCGGAAGTTGGCGGCCCTCGGATGTCACCAAATCATTCATCACATCGGCTACGACTTTCGCAACCTGAGACGAGAACGGGGCTTGGAAGCGCCCGACCCCTTGGTCCAACTCCGCGATGTCGTCGCGGCAGTCGACGTCCCGGTGCAGGCCGTCGGCGGACTCACCCTTGAGCAGGCCATTCAAACGCCAAGCTACGGAGCCCCGCTCGTCGTCATCGGCGCTCCTCTGGCGATTGACGCCGATTCATTTCAGGCGGCAGCTGGTGACACCGAGGGGGTTCTCCGCAAGATCTGCGAGCGGGTGCATGGCTTTGGGGACGTTCCCATTGGAAAAGAGGCCCAGGAATGAGCACCTCGATGCCAGGGATCGTCAACTACGCAGCCGAGCCCCTCAGCGTTGAGCTTCGTGAGGTCGCCGTTCCCGATATCGGCGAGGATGATGTCCTCTTGAAGGTTGAAGCGGTCAGCGTTTGCGGAAGCGATCTGCATCAATGGCTGGGAGGGATCAGTTGGAAGGTCAACTATCCCTGCATCCTCGGTCACGAATTCGGAGGTCACATTGTTCAAACAGGGGCGCGCGTCGCTCACTTCCAAGAGGGAGATCGTGTGGTCAGCGAGACGGCGGCGGTCATCAATCCCGATTCTCCGATGACCCGGGGCGGGCTCTACAATCTCGATCCCGATCGGCTCGGATTCGGCTATGGAGTCCATGGAGCCATGACTCAATTGGTCAAAGTGCCCCAGCGCTGTTTGCACCGTGTGCCGGAGACGCTGGACTTTGAAAAGGCCGCCCTGACCGAACCCTGTTCGGTGGCCTACAACGCAGTCTGCAAAAACGGAAGGGTGGTGGCCGGAGATCATGTCCTCATTCTCGGCCCCGGCCCGATCGGGCTCCTGTGCGCCATGATGGCGAAAGCGAGCGGTGCGGGCCATCTCCTGGTCGCCGGTTTGCCCAGCGACCAGCAACGCCTCAAGACAGCCCTCCAACTTGGGGCCAATACCATCATTGACGGCGATGTCATGGAAGTCGTTCGCAATCTCGGCGACGGGCTCGGCGTCGACGTGGTGATCGACGCGGCCGGCGTCTCGAAAACCCTTGAAACCGCAATCGCTGCCGTTCGCCCCGCCGGACAAATCATCAAGGTGGGTTGGGGCCCGCAACCACTCCAATTCAGCCTCGATCCGATGGTTCAGAAGGCGGTCACCGTGCAGGGTAGTTTCTCCCATAACTGGCCTATCTGGGAGCGCGTGCTGAGAATGATGGATCAGGGGCAACTCAATCTCGATCCCATCATCAGTAAAGTCGGACGCCTTGAGGAATGGGAGGATTGTTTCGAAAAAATGCACACCGGAGAGTATGTCAAAGCCATTCTCACCCCGAATCCCTAAGCTAAGTCTAAAAACGAATCTCCCGATTCCAACTCGGCCCCAGAAACCTCATGCCACTTGCCGCCTTTCCTAAGTGCTTCATCGACTCGATCTGCGTTGAGAAATCCATGACCGTCTACGATTGGATCGAGGCGACAGCGACCATGGATATTGACGGCCTGGAATTCTATTGGCCGATGACTCCCGCAGACGATCCGCGGGAAATCGACAAACTGAGACAGACGGTCGAACGCCAGGGCCGAAGCATTCCCATGATGTGCTATTCTCCGGACTTCACGTTTCCCGACCGAGCCGATCGCCAGCGGGAAGTGGAGAACGAAAAACACGCCCTCAAGATCTGCCGGGACCTGGGCGTCAAATTCTGTCGCGTCCTGTCCGGTCAACGCCGCCCGGGCATTTCAAGGGACCAAGGCATCCGGTGGGTCCGGGAATGTATCGAAGAATTGCTTCCCACGGCCGAACGACACCAAGTGGTGCTGATCCTGGAAAACCATTATAAGGATGGGTTCTGGGATTATCCTGAATTCGCTCAAAAACAAGAGGTCTTTCTCGAGCTTCTGGATGCCATTCCCGATACCCCCTGGTTCGGGGTCAACTTCGACCCGTCCAACGCCATCACAGCCGGCGATGATCCCATTGAGCTGTTGCAGGCGGTCAAACACCGAGTTCGGACGATGCATGCAAGCGATCGGTATTTCGAAGGCGGGACCTTGGAGGATCTGAAACGCCTCGATGAAGCCGCCCAGAAAGGTTATGCCAGCATTCTCAAGCACGGCGTCATCGGTCGCGGTCTCAACGATTACGACCAGCTCTTTGCCATTCTCAAGGCGGAAGGATTCAACAGTTGGATCTCAATCGAGGATGGTCCGGATCCTGAGAAAGGGATCGACGACATCACCCAATCAGCGGTGTTCCTCCGCGAGAAAATGCGGCAATACGACCTAGCCTGAGGAGTCGCCGTCAACCGCCCAATACGCCTCCATCGAATCGGGCCAGCGATCCTCGGGCACAAAGCCCAATAATCTCTCCAGGGGCTCGAGATCGTAGCGGGGTCGGCTCGTCGGTAAACTGGCGGCATAGACAATCTGAAACCCAAATCCGGGCTTGGCTTCGACCGCCGCCACAAAAAAGCGACCGGCGTCTCGGGGACTAAAGTAAACATCGCGATGAACTTCATTCGATGCCAGGAGTGCTGCGTGTTCTCGGTTTCTCGGGCAGGCTCCCAACCTCACCGCCAACACATCCAACCCGTAGTCCCGATGAAACAATCGGCCGGCATTCTCGGCAAATTCTTTGGTGAGGGCGTACCAGAACCGGGGAGTCGGCGGTTCGTCCACCCCGATCGGCCAAGGGCCTTGCTGTTGGGTTCCCCACACGACTTGACCCGAACTTGCCAGAATCATTCGTGAGACCCCGCCTTTCTGGGCAGCGGTCAGGATTTGATAAAGCCCTCCCACGTTGTTGGGCATCAATTCGGTCAGGAAGGGTGCGTCATCGGGAACCGCTCCCAAATGCAGAAGAACGTGAATGCCCTCGCAAGCGCGCTGAACCAGGTCTTCATCCAAAAGATCGCCCACATACGATCGATCGCAGGATCTGGATTCCCGCAAATCCAAGCCGCAGACAAAATGCCCGGCGGCCTTGAGCGCCCGGACGGCGACTTGACCCAACACACCCGCCGCTCCCGTGACCAACACTCGCTTCGGGCCTGGCTTCATCCTCCCGAGCCTACCGGTTTCCCTCAAAGACGCCAAGCCAGCTCCATCCCCCTCCGGGAACCCACCTCGAAATCAAGCGGTATTCGCCCGGGATTCCCGATGGCCGTCCAGTTTCCTCGGATTTTGCTTTCGCTTGTTCTCTTGATTGACTATGCCCTTGAGCCCAATGCGAGAGGAGCATCTCAAAGAGGTCTCACAAATCGTCATCAAGTTTGGCACCGGAATCCTGACGAACGCCCGCAACCTTCCCGACCTCAAGCAGATCGAGCAGCTGGTCAACCAGGTCGCCGCGCTTCATCGCACCGGAAAGGAAGTGATCGTCGTCTCTTCCGGCGCCGTGGGCGCTGGCATGGGCGCGCTCGGACTCACCAAAAGGCCATCCCTCCTTCCGAAGCTTCAGGCCTGCGCCGCCTTGGGGCAGTCCCAGTTGGTCGCCACCTACCAGGACTTTTTTTCGCGAAAGGATATCCTCACTGCCCAGGTTCTCCTGACCCACGAAGACCTGAAGGATCACGACCGCCACCTCAACGCTCGAAACACCCTGGCGACCCTCATGTCAGACGGAATCGTCCCCATCGTCAATGAGAACGACGCCGTTTCCTTCACCGAGTTGAAGTTCGGGGACAACGACGCCCTGTCGGCCCTGGTGGCGAGTCTCTTGCCTGTTGATTTGCTGGTGATCCTGACGACCACCGAAGGGGTGATCAAAGGCTTTGGCACGCCCCAGGCACAGCGCCTCGGTGTCATTGAACGGATCGACCGAGGCATCGAATCACTTGCCCGCGGCACGCGCGATGCGACGGCGACGGGTGGCATGGTCACCAAGATCCAGGCCGCCAAGATCGCGAGCCGCTCCGGCATCCCCACAATCATCGGTTCCGGCCGAAAGAAGCACATCCTCAAACACATGATGGCAGGAAAAGACGAGGGCACCCTCATCCTGCCCAGCGCCGCCAAACTGAAGGGCCGGAAGAGGTGGATCGCGTTCTTTCATCATCCCCATGGTCGATTGGTGGTCGATGAAGGTGCGAAAACGGCGCTTCGTGAGCATGGAAAAAGTCTCCTCGCCAAGGGGCTCATCCGCGTGGAGGGCCCCTTCCGAAACAAGGACATCGTGTCGATTTGCGATGCCGAGGGGATTGAGTTCGCCCGGGGGATCGCTGCCTTTGACGCCGATCAGTTTTCCCGAGACTCATTGCCCGAGAAGGTGGCCGTCCACCGAAATAACCTGGTCATTCTCTAACCCATGCAGCCCCCTTCCAAAAATCAACCCGCCATCAATCAACTCCTCGAGGTCATGGCCGATCTCCGCTCGCCCGAGGGCTGCCCCTGGGACCGGGAGCAAGATCATATGAGCCTGCGCTTCCATGCGGTCGAGGAAGTTTACGAATTGATCGACTCCATCGAGGCAAACGATGAGAAGGAAATGGTTGAGGAATTAGGCGACCTTCTCCTTCAGGTTGTGTTTCACTGCCAACTGGCGGCCGAACGCAACGCATTCGATTTCAATCAGGTCGCCCAAGGCATCGTCGACAAGCTCGTGCATCGCCATCCACATGTCTTCGGGGAAAGCGACGTCAAAACCGTTGACGCAGTTTGGACGCAGTGGGAAGCGCTCAAGAAGGAGGAGAAAGAGGGAACGACGCATGAACGAGAATCGGTGCTCGATGGCATCCCTCGCCACCTCCCCTCCCTTCAATACGCGGAGAAGCTCATCAAAAAAGCGCGCCGCCATGAATTGATGGTGGCGTCGGACGATCCAGCGAACGAGGACCATACCGGTTCGGGCGAACACACCATCGGCCGAAGACTCTTCGACCTCACCCGAGAGGCCCAGGTGGCCGGACTGAGCGCGGAAGCCCTCCTTCGCGAGGAAATCAAACACCGCGAACATCAATGGCGCGCCCGGGAGTCCACGGCATCCAATTCCCCCTCCTAGGGCGCGCACTTTCAATCGACGGGTCGGATCGAAACCCGCGCCCCCGTGAACATTGATGCTCCTGCGTCATTACCCCTAGACGCGAAGGGGTAACCTCCAGGAAATCCTGACCCACAACGGTCCCATTTCTCGGCACTGGCCCTGCTCGGTCAGCGGGGTGATCGGCCCAGGACCTTCCCTGTCATTCTCTCGCTCCATCCGCGCCAAGCCCGTCATCCAACCGCCCCCCCTCCTCCCTTTCGCAAGGCTCTATGAAGGGGTCTGGGAAACGTTTCCAAACCCAGCGATCAGCGCCAGGTTCAACGTGAGATTCTGAATCTTGACGAATAGCAATGAAGACGGTGACATAACGGGATCCGAGACGAGGACGGAATCTTGAAACCGTTTTCCCTTGCAACCAAAAGCCTCGCCCACCAGGGAACAGCCCCGAATCGCAGCCCATGATCACAACGCCCCGACTCCAAGCCCATTCAATCGAAACATTGATCGTCGGTCTGTTCGCGATGACCACAGTGAGTGCGGCAGAACCTCCCGACACAAACTACGACGAGTCGAAGGTTCCCGATTACCAACTCCCTCCCCTGATTCAATCGGACGCCTCCCCCCCGACACGGGAGAGCTGGCGCCAGACCCGTCGCCCTCAATTGCAGTCCCTCTTGGAAGAATACGTTTACGGGAAAACCCCCAGGACCGCGCTTGAGTCCATCGACTACCGCCTTGAGGAGCTCGACGCGACCGCGCTCAACCGGGGCGCAACTCGAAAACAGGTAAGAATTCTTCTGGACCCGGAGGCCGACCTCGCCATCGACCTCCTCCTCTACATTCCCAACGGGGCGGATTCACCAAGCCCATGTTTCGTCGGGCTCAACTTTTACGGCAATCAAACGATCCATCCCGACCCCGAGATCAAGATCAACCCGAGATGGATGCGCGGAAACCGAGACATCGGAATTGTCGGAAATCGAGCGACCAAGGACACCCGTGGCGTCTACCAAGAGCGATGGCAGGCCGAGAAACTGATCGACCGGGGCTACGCCCTCGCGACCGCCTACTGCGGCGACATTGATCCCGACAACTATCAACATGACTACGCTGACGGCGTTCACCCGCTTTTCTACCAACCCGGCCAAACAAAACCCGGGCCCGGTGAATGGGGCACCATCGGAGCCTGGGCATGGGGGTTGTCGAGGATTCTCGACTACCTCATCGCCGAGGAACATCAGATTCATCCCCAGCAGATCGCGGTGATGGGCCATTCTCGCCTCGGGAAAACGGCTCTTTGGGCGGGGGCCCAGGACGAGCGGTTTGCGTTGGTCATTAGTAACAACTCGGGTTGCGGGGGTGCCTCACTGTACCGAAGGGAATTCGGCGAACGAATCCATCACATGATCCGACCGGTCGGCTACTGGTTCTGCCTCAATCACGCCCAATTCGCTCAGCGCGAGCAGGAACTCCCCGTGGATCAACACATGTTACTGGCGTTGGTCGCCCCTCGACCCCTCTATATCGCGAGTGCCACCCGCGATCAATGGGCAGATCCTCGCGGCGAGTTTCTCGCCGCCCTTGCCGCTTCCCCCGCCTATCATCTTTATGGCAAATCAGGGCTTCCCTCTGAAACGATGCCGCCGCCCAACCAACCACAACATGGGACGATTGGTTACCACCTCCGGGACGGCGATCACGCGGTGACCGAATACGATTGGGATCAGTATCTTCGCTTCGCCGATCGCCATCTCCTCGGGAAACCAACCGAATCAGATTAACGAGGATCGCCCTCCCAGAACGCCCCGATCTGCTCCAGCGTTGGTAAGGCCTCCCGATTTCCCACCG
>DEAY01000383.1:4270-10432 GCA_002348345.1 Verrucomicrobia bacterium UBA2970 | reverse complement strand
CCGGATCCATCGTGACCGGAGGCATCTCACGGCAGGAGTCCCAGGTCGGCGGCCCCGATGGACACTACCTCATCGAGGGGGTTCCAACCGGGGACTACCATTTGAGAGTGCTTCCGATCCAGGCCAACACGGCCAGCTCCTGGATCACGATTCCGGGCATCATCCCCCTCCCCAACGGCGAGGAAGTGGACACGTCTTTTTTGCCCTCCACCGGCATCCCGGTGACGATTTACGCGGGCCAAACCAGCGTGCTTGATGTCGAGGTCGAGGCGGGGAACGTCCCCTTCACCGTCACGGGAATCCGGTTGCCCACCACCAATGGGTTTCGCTTCACGCTCGTGAGGGCCGGCGTCACCCTGCCACCGGGAGCTCGCGATTTGGTGGTCGGGGTTTATGGGGAACAATTGCCAGCGGAGGGCGCGACCTTATCCATCACCGGCCCCGGGGTCACCATCTCTCCCACCGAATCGCGATCCGACCTCTTTGAACCCCTCGTCCACCTTTATGCGCTCGTTTCGGTTGACCAAGATGCTCCCCCCGGTCTGAGAAGCTTCATCGTCCGCCAGGGAGACAAGGTCGCCTATGCGCCCGGCTTCGTCGAAATCCTCCCCCCCACTCTGGATTACAACTTCGACGGGCTTGACGATCGATACCAACGTCGGTTTTTTGATCCGTTCACCGGCCCCGATGCCGGCCCTGAATCCGATCCCGATGGGGACGGGTTCACCAACGCCGAGGAAGCCAGTCTTGAGGCCGATCCCACCGACGCCACCTCGATTCCAATAATCCCGATCAATGTTGATCCCTTTGAAATCCTCTCCATTTCACTCACCGAAAAGGGCGCCGAGGTCACCTTCGTCAGCGTGCCGGAGGCCGAGTATCAACTCTTCACCCGACGTCAGGTGAACGTGGGCGTCTGGGAGCGGGTGGGACTCGCCGTCAAGGCAGAGGGCGAAACCACCACCGTGGTGGACCCCAGCGCCAAGGAATCGATCGAGTTCTATCGTGTCGAGTCCCTGCCCTAGCCCCAAGACTCCCATTCGTTCCAACATTGCCAAGGGGAGCCATCATCCCCTACGATGAAGCCCTCGGCGTTTTGATCGACTGCCCTGGAATCCGATGGCGGACTATAAAGTACAATTTGAAGTCTACGAGGGCCCCCTGGACCTCTTGCTTTATCTCGTCCGCAAACAAGAGGTCGACATCTATCAAGTCAACCTGACTCAGTTGGCGCTCGAGTTCATTGAATACATCGAGCTGATGAAGGAGCTTGATCTCAACATCGCGGGTGAGTTCGTCGTGATGGCGGCCACCCTGATGCATATCAAGAGTCGCGAGTTACTCCCGAAGGAAAAACAGGATGAATCGCAGGAAGAGCCCGATGAGGATGATCCGCGATGGGAGCTCATCCGGCAATTAGTCGAGTACAAGAAGTTCAAGGATGCCGCCGGACAACTCCAGTCCATCGAGAGTCAACAGGCACTCGTCTACCCCCGTAACCCCGGGAAACCTAACCTTCCTCAAATCGATACCCAGGAAGCGACCCCCACGGTTTCGGTCTTTGATCTGCTCAAGGCCGTCAACTCGGTCCTCCATCGAATCCAGGAAAAAGAAGCTGACACGAGAAACATCCATGCCGACCGGTTCTCGGTCAGTGAAAAGATCCAGTATCTGCGCGACCAACTCCTGCAACACTCCCGGGTGCGTTTCACGGAACTTTTTCAGGAGGTCCGCACCCGGCAAGAGGTCGTCTGCACCTTCCTGGCGATGCTCGAGTTGATTCGACTCCGTTTCCTTCAGGTCACCCAGTCCGATGTCTTCGGAGACATCGACCTGGAGCGGCGCGAGGAGGATGACGAACCCATTGATGAACCCCCGTCCGTCGCGGCCGAATCCCCCGTTGATTACGCCTGACCCATCCCATGGAGCTTTCCCTTGCACTCGAATCCCTGCTCTTCGCCGCGCAGAAGCCCCTGACCGCCGCGGAACTCCGCGACCTCTGCCGAACGGCCGCCGAACAGTATGAGACCATCCGGGGCGACAAATCCCTGGTCAAACCAAGCGCCAAACGAATTGAACAGGAATTGGAGCAACTGGCGGCCCATCACGAGGAGGCCCAGCGAAGCTATCGACTCATCTGCGTTGCGGGCGCCTGGCAGTTTGTCACCCAGGTCGATTATGCGCCGTGGGTCCGCACGCTGGTCGGTCAAAAGCCCCGCCCGCCCAGGCTGTCCCAACCCGCCCTTGAAACACTTGCCATCGTCGCTTACCGACAACCCCTTACCCGGGCCGAGGCCGAACAGATTCGGGGCGTCTCCGTTGATGGCGTCGTCCAAACCCTCCTGGAGCGGGGATTGATCGAGCAGCGGGGCCGGGCCGAGGTCGTGGGCCGCCCCATGACCTATGGGACCACCGAGTATTTCCTCGAATACTTCGGCCTCAAGGCGCTTGACGACCTTCCCGCCGCCCCCGAATTACAACGGATCGAAGTGGAACGCCCGGAGGCTCTCCAGACGGTCGATCCAGAGTTGGAAACGACGTCTGAGGATGACAAGGACGCCCCGGAGGAGGCTCCGGACCAGGAGCAGGATTCCGCGGAAGCCCCATCGGAATCCTCAGACGAGGACGCTGAACCAACCGAACATGCCGAAGAAAGCCAAGCAGAAGAATAACGAGCCCGAGCTCAGTCGCCACCGCAACGCGATCGATTCGATCGATTCACAGATCGTTGACTTGCTCAATGCGCGGACCGAGCACGTCCTGGCCATCGGCAATATCAAGGTGGCGGCCGGCGGAAGCATCTACGCTCCTCACCGGGAGCGCGCCGTTCTCAACAAGGTCAGCAAGCTCAACGGGGGCCCCGTCCCCGACGCCTCGCTTCACGCCATCTACCGGGAGATCATGTCCTGCGCGCTCTCGCTGGAGAAAACGATGTCCATTGCCTTCCTGGGACCAGCCGCCACCTTCACGCATCTTGCCGCGATTCGTCGATTCGGTCACAGCCTGACCTATGTGCCTCAGAAAACCATCGCCGACGTCTTTACCGAGGTCGGCAAGGGGAGGGCGGATTACGGGGTTGTCCCCGTCGAAAACTCGACCGAGGGGGTGGTGAACAACACCCTGGACATGTTCGTCGATAGCAACCTGAAAGTCGTCGCTCAAATCGTGATGCCGATCCAACACTGCCTGGTTGGCCGGGGTCAAAAATCGAGAATCAAGAAACTTTATTCCCACCCTCAAGCTCTGGGGCAATGCCGGGGCTGGGTTCAGACCCATTTTCCTCGTGCCGAAATCATTGAATCCTCATCCACCACGCGCGCCGCGGAACTCGCCGCAGCGGACAAATCGGCTGCCGCCATCGCCAGCACCCTCGCCGCCGAGCAATACGGCCTGAAAATACTGGAGCAAGACATCCAGGACAACACCGCCAATATCACCCGCTTCCTGGTTCTGGGCACCCAATGCAGTCCCTCGACCGGAAACGATCGAACGAGCCTGATGATGAGAATCACCCACGAGGTGGGCGCCCTCCACCGCGCGCTCGAGCCCTTCCAAAAGCATCGACTCAACATGACCAAGATCGAATCCCGCCCCAGCAAACGCAAGGCCTGGGAATACTACTTCTTCATTGATGTCGACGGTCACATGGACGATCCGCCGGTCAAGAAAGCCATCCAGGTTTTGGAAGAGCGGTGTGGCTACGTCAAAATCCTCGGATCCTTCCCGCGAACCGACTAACTCTACCGCTATGCTGGTTGTCCACGTTTCCATTCACGTCAAGGAAGACTCGATCGAGGCCTTCAAGGCGGCCACGCACGACAATGCCCGCCAAAGCCTGCAAGAACCGGGAATCGCGCGTTTCGACGTCGTCCAACAGCAAGATGACCCCACTCGCTTCATTCTCGTCGAAGCCTATCGCACCCCGGAAGCCCCGGCGGCGCATAAGGAAACGGCTCACTATCAAACCTGGCGGGACACCGTCGCGCCCATGATGGCGGAGCCCCGGCAAAGGATTCAGCTGGAGAGTCTCTTTCCCGACGAGTCCGACTGGTAACCGCCCCCGCTGCCTAGGCCAATCCCGGATCGGCGGGATCGATCCGATCGACAAGAGCAACCGGTCTCATGAACCCCTTTGAATTCGCCACGGCTCAACGGATTGTCTTTGGCCGCGGCCAACTCAAGTCCCTGGGCACGCTGACCCCGGAACTCGGCTCCCGGGTGCTGATCGTCAGCGGTCGCTCCCGACGGTTCGCCGATCCACTCCAGTCCCTCCTCTCCGATCAAAACCTCGAGACCCACGGCCTCAGCGTCGATCAGGAACCGACGATCGACCTCGTCCGTTCCGGAGTCCGGCAAGTCAGAATCCACCATGCCACCTCGGTGGTGAGCATCGGAGGGGGAAGCGCCATCGATGCCGGCAAGGCAATCGCCGCCCTCGCGGCCAACCCCGGAGACCCACTCGACTATCTCGAGGTCATCGGCAAAGGAAGCCCTCTTCAACAGCCTCCCCTGCCCTTTGTCGCCATTCCCACCACCGCGGGCACCGGAGCCGAAGTCACGAAGAACGCCGTCCTCGCTTCCCCGGAGAACCGGGTCAAGGTGAGTCTCAGAGCCCCAAGCATGTTGCCGCGACTGGCGATCGTCGACCCCGCACTCACCGACACGCTGCCGCGTGCCATCACCGCCTCTTCGGGCATTGACGCGCTCACCCAATTGATCGAAGCCTTTCTTTCACGGAAGGCAACGCCACTCACCGACGCACTGTGCCTTCAGGCGATCCCTCGAGCCGCCCGGGCGCTCACCGCGCTGAGTCATTCCCTGGAAAACCCGGCGGCCCGGGATGATTTGGCCTACTCAGCCCTGAGCAGCGGTCTGGCCCTGGCCAACGCCGGACTGGGCGCGGTGCATGGATTGGCCGGCCCGCTGGGGGGCATGTTTCACGCGCCGCACGGCGCCCTTTGCGCCCATCTTCTTCCGATCGTCCTGGAACACAACCACCGCCTCTTGAAGGCCTCGGGATCGAGCCGGATCGAGCGGTTCAATGAATTGGGCCCGCTCCTCACCGGTGACGCCGGATCCGGATCGGCCGCAGCCATTGACTTCACCCACAGCCTCAATCGGAGCTTTGGGGTTGCATCCCTCTCGAGTCACGGCGTTCGCGCCTCGGACATTCCGCTGATCGTGGAAAAGGGAAGCCGCGCCAGCAGCATGAAGGGTAATCCGGTCCCCCTCACCGAGCCGGCCCTGAAGGACATTCTCGAAGCCGCGCTCTAGTCAGGGCGACCGCCCTCCCCCGGCGGGAGGATCGACTTCCCACCGGGCGGAATCCGATGTCTCCGTCTCCGGCTAGGAGGCCAGCTCCTCGACAGAGACCGAATAGGGGGACCCGTCGATCGTCATTCGATAGTGAGCCGCTTCTCCCGAGGGTTTCACATCCGCCGGTTTCTTGGCAGGCTTCGCGACGGGCGCCTCTCCATCCAGAACTTTTTTCAATTCCTGGGGAAACATGGCGTGCAACACGGCCAACTCATCGGAATCCGGATAGCCCTTGTCCGCCAAGTCGCTCTTGAGACCCGGCATTCTCGGATCAAGCACATCGGCGGGCCGACAATCAATCGCCTCCTGCCCCGACTGTTTTTCCGCCTGCTTCCTTCGCTCCGGGTCAACCGGAGCCGGGGTCTTTCCATACTTGCCCAGAAGAATCTCCATGGCCGGTTGGGAGAGCATTTCCCAACGCCCGAACTTGACGTTGAGCATCGCTTGGGTGCCCACGATCTGGGAGGTCGGAGTCACCAGCGGGATCCAACCCAATTGCTCGCGGACATAGGGGATCTCCTTCATCACATCCTCCAGACGATCCGCCATTCCCTGTTCCTTCAACTGATTGCGAAAGTTGGACATCATCCCGCCGGGAACCTGGTAGATGAGAATATCCGAATCGACCCGTTCATTTCGATGACTGGTAAACTCGCTCAGTTCCTCATAGACCTGCTCGAAATGTTCCCGAAGCTTGGCCAGTTTCGCCTCATCGTATTGCGGTTTTCGCTCGCTCGCCTCGAGCATCTTTTGCATCAGAAGGGTATCGGGTTGGCCCGTCCCGTTGGCGAAGGGAACGATGGAGGTATCCACCTCATCGACTCCCGCCTCGACCGCCGCGTAGTA
>DEAY01000383.1:796-3964 GCA_002348345.1 Verrucomicrobia bacterium UBA2970 | reverse complement strand
CCCGCCTCGACAGCCGCGTAGTAGGATGCCGCCCCCATTCCCGCCGTGCTGTGGGTGTGCAGTACCACCGGCACCTTGAGGCGTTCCTTGAGGGCCTTGATGATGGCATGGCTCATCGACGGCGTGATGAGACCGGCCATGTCCTTCACACAAACCGAATCACTGCCCATCGCCTCCAACTCCTCGCCCAATTCAATAAAAGTCTCCACGGTGTGGACGGGGCTGGTCGTGTAGCAGATCACCCCCTGGGCGTATTTTCCGGCGGCCTTGACCGCCTCGAAGGCCGTTTTTAGATTTCGGGTGTCGTTCAGGGCATCAAAGATTCGGAAAACATCCATGCCATGCTTGGCGGCACTGGTCACGAAGGCCGAAACGACATCATCCGGAAAACTGGTGTATTGAACAATATTCTGCCCTCTGAGCAGCATCATGTGCGGGGTCTTGGGAGAGAGCTTCTTCAGCGCGTCCAGACGATCGAAAGGATTTTCGCCAAGAAACCGGAGACAGGAATCGATGGTCGCGCCTCCCCAGGTCTCCAACGCACCGAAGCCCATGCCGTCGAGGAGTTCGACGACCGGCAGCATTTGCTCAGTTCGCATTCGGGTCGCCGCCAGCGACTGATGCCCGTCTCTCAAGACGGTGTTATTGAAAACAATTGCTTTGTTGCTCATTTGAGGAGGAATTGAAACGTTTTACCACGGACTGACAAGCCCGAACTCACACGGAGCCTTGACTTCGGCACTGAATCCGATCCGTGTCGGCATGTTTCCGGGGCCGTTTCGCAATGGCCCGACGCGATGGACCGGTGGGGCGGTCACCGGATCGGGAGACGGGGCCCCGCCGTTGCGGGACGACCAGTCCCATTCTCCGGTCCCATCGATTGTGGTCGAGTCTCGGGAATGGAGATGAGTTTTTTTGTCGTCTGCCCCCACGCTCGGGTATTCTCGCCCTCAACCCACCGATTTGGATAACCATCCGTGATTTCCATGATCCCCTCCCCTGCTCCTCAACCCCGTTCCCCTCGAATAGATGAGGCTGCCCCCATCGGTCCCGCTGGACTCACCCTATTTCCCGGTTCAACCACCATGGGACGCCTGATTTTAATGACCCTGTTTGTTCTGGAGAAAGGCCTGCCGGCTCAATGCCCCGGCATCCTCGTCGAGAATGGACAGCTGATCGCAAGAGGGGGACCCTACACCGGCACGGTGACTCTCGGTGACGTTGATCAGGATGGTGATCTTGATCTGATCGCGGCCAACGCCAATCAACCCGATTCCGTCTACCTCAACGATGGCAACGGCACCTTCACTGACAGCGGCCAGACCCTCGGCCCGCCACATACCGGCGACACCAAGGCCCTGGTGCTGGCAGATTTCAACCAGGATGGAGCCCTCGACCTGGTCGTGGGCAGTTTCAACGGGCAACCAAACCTGATCTTCCTGAACGACAACGACGGCAGCGGCAACTTCTCAACCAGTGAAGTTCTGGGAGTCACCGGGCCACCCTCGGCTCTGGCCGATCTCGACCTCATCGTCGGCAACTATCAGCAGCCCGACCAGGTCCACTTCAACCATGGTATTGGCACCTTCGTCAACAGCCTCCAACAACTCGGCCAAAGTCTAAACTCCATCGCCATGACCCTGGGAGATATCGATTCCGACAACGACCTCGACCTGGTCGTGGGTTGCTGGCAGGGCCGGGGCATCGCGTCTTCCGCAACCAAACGGGGCCCTGCGATTACAACCACAACGGCATCGACGATGCCGTGGACATCTCATCGGGCACCTCGCAAGACACCAACGGTAACGGCGTGCCGGACGAATGCGAAGGCAGTGAAGTCGCGGTGAGGCTGGCGGACCAGCATGGTTTTCATTCCCTCGGAGCTCCGTCAGCGCCCGATCCAGAGCCTCCCTTTTGTTCGGTTCAGGATCTTCAAGTCGTTCTCCATTAAACCAGAAAGGCTTATTTCATGATTACTATTTCCAGCCTCCCCTCGTTTCGCTGAGTGGCTTGACCCTTCCAGGCTCTTGAGGCAGCGTCCCCCAAGGAACGGTCGTCCGCCCCCCCCTTAGTCCGGGTCGCAACCCGGAAGGCAGAAGGGTCATTTCCTGTCACCGACATCAAGAATCATTTCCACCATGAAGCCCACCAAACCCTTCCTCACCTTGAAATCGCTTCTCCCCTTGTCCCTGTGTTTCATCATTCCCCTGCTTGCCCAGGAGAAGGAGGAACCGGTGGACGTTGACCTTCTTGAGTTTGAGGTTTGGCAACGGGAGAGCGGTTACTGGTTCGGAGAGTATACGTTTCTCAACGGCTCAGGGACCTCCGACTACAAGGCCACGGATGACACGACGGGCGGGCAGTATGATTACCGGAAATATTATGGATTCATCAATCTGCAGGTCAAAGGCAACCAACTGAAGCAACGGAACATTTTCCTCCGACCCGCCCTTGATCTCGAGACGAAGGACCTCGATGAGAATGGCACGGTTTCCATCAATGAACTGGATGCCTTCGGGTTCAGCTCCCCCTATGACTACGCCATCAACCTGGATACCAAGATCGCCACACCGCTGGAATCAAACGGTGATGCCACCGAACTGGCTCCCTTCAACTACACCGAGGCGACCGAGAAGACCTTCACCGCCGATCAGAGTGCCAGCGATGACTCGGGCAACTTGAGCGGCTCCTACTTTGGCTTTCCCACCTCGACCACGATCATCGGGGATGACACCGTCCTCTATCGGGTCGGGGATCGTCCCATCTTCCAGAATCAACTGACCACCCTGCCCGGCAACGGAACGCGGGTAAGAACCGCCCAGGGCTTTTCTTTTGTCGGATCGCTCCCCTCCTATGGCAGCTATTACCGGGAAACCAAATTCGAGGACGATGTCGATGAACGGGGCGTGGTGACGAAGACGGCCAAGGAAAAATTCCTGGAAAAACTCGCGCAGTACCGGGAGCTCTACAACGTTCCCGAGGCAAACCAGACCCCCGAGGTTGAAACCTTCTTCACCACCGGCCTCGAACCCGACGAGGATGAACAAGGGGGCGCCGAGGAGGAAGAAACCGCGAGCGAGGCACCCGAGGAGGAAGCACAAGACGCGGAGCCCGTGGACGTTGACCTTCTTGAGTTTGAGGTTTGGCAACGGGAGCGCGGTTACTGGT
>DEAY01000383.1:479-616 GCA_002348345.1 Verrucomicrobia bacterium UBA2970 | reverse complement strand
ACCACCGGCCTCGAACCCGACGAGACTGGGTGGGATCCGGTCACATTACTTTCCTATGCCTTTAACGGCAACGGGGATCACCGGCCGAGTGCAACCGCCGATGGCAGCGATTTGATGATCCGGATGACCCTCGTCAA
>DEAY01000383.1:0-147 GCA_002348345.1 Verrucomicrobia bacterium UBA2970 | reverse complement strand
GATCCTGATCTCATCATAGAACATCATTCCAGCAGCGATCTGGAGAATTGGAGCGTTCTTACCGAGGGTGATGATTATTCGGTTGTGTCCGACGTCGTCCATGATGACGGAACACACACGTTGGTGTTGCGGGTCAGTGGAGAGGGC
>DEAY01000384.1 GCA_002348345.1 Verrucomicrobia bacterium UBA2970 | reverse complement strand
GAAGTAAAATGGTGGGCGATGAGGGACTCGAACCCCCGACCTACTGTGTGTAAAACAGCTGCGCTAGCCACTGCGCCAATCGCCCGACCGGAGCGGCATTCTGATGGTTTGAGCGCCCGACGCAAGTTCAATCTCGCAAGGAAAAGCCACCCCATCAGGATTGACACCCCGGCGCATTGAAGGCTGGGAGCCTTGGTCGGTTCAACCCGCGGAACGCCGACCCTCAAGCGCCACGCCGGTCCGGCGGAGATCGGAAAAACGGTGGCCGGGATGGCTGCCATGGCGATGACTTTTTGTCCCCCATGGACCGCAATTGTCCCACCCGAGGGGCTAACCTGGAGGTCATGAAAATCAAACGACAGACCTCGCCACACTCCCGCCTGACTTCGACCGCAGCCGACGCCCCGGAATCATGGGGTCAAATCATCACGGGCTCGGGCCTTCTCCTGGCAAGTTTGTTCCTGCTGTGGGCCGGACTCTGACCCGCCCAAGCCTAGACCAGTTCCGGCATCGCACGGAATTGCGGATCCACCAAATAGCGCGGCCGCCCCGAGAGATCCGGGACGGTCGCCGTGCTGACATCGATCCCCAGGTTGTGGTAGAGCGTGGCAAAGACTTCCTGAAAATGAACCGGTCGGTCCGTCGCTTCCCCCCCCAAGCGATCGGTCGCGCCGATCACCTGTCCCATCTTCATCCCCCCACAGGCCAACAAGGCACATGAGACGCGGGGCCAATGGTCTCGACCCGCCTGCGGATTGATCTTCGGAGTGCGCCCGAATTCACCCCAGACGACGACCGACACATCCTGATCCAACCCCCGATCATGGAGGTCCTCCACCAGGGCCGTCACGCCTTGATCGAGCATTGGAAAGTCCTCGCGGGCACGACCAAAATTATTGCCATGCCAGTCCCATCGGCTGAAGGCCAGTGTGACGCATCGCACTCCGGCCTCAACGAGTCGCCGCGCCAATAGAAATTGGTCCAGCAACTTGGGACCGCCGTCCGCCTGTAATTTCGCCGACCCGCGTCCATAACGATCGCGAAGTTTGGGATCCTCCTTATCGAGATCCAACGCCGCCGCCAATCGACTCGAAGTGAGAATCCCAAAGGCTTGCCGGGTAAACTGCTCCATGCCTCCAAAGGCATCCTCCCGATCGACCGTCCTTCGAAACCGATCAAAGCCCTGCAACAAGGAACGCCGGTCCTTCAACCGGTCCAGGCTCACCTGGTCAAGGATCATATCCGCCCGTCCCGCTCCATTGGGGTTAAACGGTCCATGCGACGGCCCGAGAAACCCGGGTTTCCCCGGATCCGACCAGGGAACATGCCCCATTTTTGGCGCTAATCCCACAAAGGGTGGGATTCCGGGTTGAGCCGGCCCCTCCAATTTCGACAAAACGGATCCGAGCGAAGGCCAGCCCCCGGCAATCTTCTCCCGCGGCGACCTTCCCGAAAGACACTGCAACGACCAATGGGAATCGACGCCACCGACAATCGAACGAATGAACGTCAGGCGCTTGGCCATCCTGGCCATTCGAGGGAACAGCTCGCAGATCTGGATTCCGGGAACAGCCGTGGGGATCGGGCTGAATTCCCCCCGGATCTCGGCGGGCGCGTCCATCTTCAGATCGAACATGTCCTGATGAGGCGGCCCACCCGGCAGGAAAATCATGATCACGGACTTGTTTCGCTGCGCGTTTCCTCCCTGGGCCTCCGCCCGCAAGAGATCCGGCAAGCCCAGCCCTCCCAGGCCCAGGCCTCCCACCTTGAGAAAACTCCGCCTCGTCAGCCCGTCACAAAAAGGCTCTCCGCGTGAACCTGAAATCGTTAGCATGGCAAGATCGTACTGGGTCAATCCCTACCCTATCCTTCCCCCGGTCAGAGTAAAGCCTCTTCTGACTTGCCCAGGGGGTCATCGGATGTCCATCCCCTCGCCGCAGAGGGAAGCCAGGCACTTGCCGCGCCCCCAGGAACCCGAATTGCCCCCTCTATGCCTGAGGGACGTTGACGCGATCGAGAATCTCCAACGGATGCGCCACCACGAACTCGGCCCCATGGCCCTCCAATTCCTCCCGACGACGAAAACCCCAGAGCACTCCCACCGCGATCATCCCGGCCGCCTTGGCGGTCTGCATATCAACGTCGGTATCCCCGACATAGAGCACGCTCCCCGGATCGACCCCGAGTTGGCTGGCGATCTCAAAGGCTCCCGCGGGATCGGGTTTCCTGGGATGGCCGGGTCGTTGTCCCAACACAACCGAAAACGAGTGCTGGGGAAAAAACCGCTGGATACAGGCCACGGTCAACTCGTGGGGCTTATTGGAAAGCACTGCCTTTGGAATGGAACGTTCTTCCAGTCGATCCAGCAATTCCATGATCCCGGGATAAACCCGGGTGCACCGATTCGCCCGTCGGTGGTATTCCTTCTCCAGCATCGTCGCCACTTCCAGAACACGCTCCTCCGAGAGGGATTCCCGGGGGATCATTCGTTCGACCAGGCATCGAATCCCATCGCCGACGAAGGATCGGTAGGCATTGATCTCGTGGGGCGGATACCCCAGGCGCTTGAGAACCGTGTTCGCCGAGACACCAATTTCCTCCAGTGTGTCCAGCAAGGTCCCGTCAAGATCGAAGCAGACTGCTTTCACCTCCAACATCCCGATCACCAATTTAAGACTCCTTCAATCGTCGCCGCAGCTCGGCAAGAAGGTCGTCCCGGGACAGAACCTGCTCGTCACGAAGGTGAAGGTCCTTCAACCGAACCAGCCCCCCCTCGCCCTGGGGCGTCGCCACAAAGCGAGCCCCCAAGTCAGCCGCCTGACGAAATTGTTTGTTGGGCTTGATCGATGTGAGCGAAGCGTCCGCGCGGATCCCTTGGTCCCGGAGCCATTGCAACAGGCCAAGGAGATCAGCCTGTCGGTTCTGGTCTTCGAGGAGGCAATACACATCCAATCGCGAATCCCACTCCGGCAACAATTGCCGTGAGCGCAGAAGCTCCAGCAAGACCACATCCCCCATTCCAAACCCGAGGGCCGGGAGATCCGTTTTTCCATCGGAAACAAGTTGAATCAACTGATCATATCGCCCCCCTCCGGCGATCGCTCGGAACTCCCCTCGCCGATCGAAGGCTTCGAACACGATTCCCGTGTAATAGGCCAGCCCCCGAATGATGCCGTAGTCGACTTTGACAAAGGCATCGAGTCCCCGGGCACCAAGGTTGTCGAGAACCTGTTGAAGAGCGGGCGTCGGCGTGCCTGCTCCGATGAATTCCTGAATCGAGGCCAGACTCAACCCAAACTCCCGCAGACGGGCATCAGCCACCTCTTCAGGCATGCGCTCGAGTTTATCGACCACCTGGAAAAACCCGTAATCATCCCCCCGAAACTCAGGGTGACTGGCCAGGTACTGCTGCCAGGCTTCACGGCTGCTTAGCCGAATGACAAAATCCTCCGCCGTCAACCCGACCGACCGAAGGACATCGATCAGGAGCGCGATCAGTTCTGCATCCGCGCCTTCGCCGGTCTCTCCGACGATATCCGCGTTCAACTGAAAGTGCTCCCGGAGCCTTCCCTTTTGTTTCCGCTCGTAGCGGAACAACTGCGGGATGGAAAACCATTTGATGGGTTTCTTGTATTGACGTTCGTTGGCCGCAATCATTCGGGCCAGGGTCGGGGTCATCTCCGGACGAAGCGCCACCTTCCGGTTTCCCTTGTCCTCGAAATGATAGAGTTGGCCCACAATCTCCTCGCCACTCTTCTTGGTGAGGAGCTCCAAGGGCTCTAATGGAGGGCCATCATACTCCCGAAACCCATAGGCGGACGCAACCCGACGCCATTTCGAGAATAAGTAATCACGGGCTTCAAACTCCCAAAGGTCTTTTTGAGCCACGGGGGCCGGGAGGAAATCCCGGAATCCAGGTAATCTATCCATGAAACAATGAATTCAATGCGATGGGCGCAGGGCCATCGCCACTCCTCTCAAACTGGGCCAGGAAAACTTGGATGTTCAGTCTTCAGCCCCTGGATCGGGCAAGACCAGAGCATCGAGATCAAGCTTCTGAACGCCTTCACGCATCTCCTTGCCGGCTTTAAACTTGACCACGACGCGGGGTGGGATCCGGACATTGGTCTCCGGTGAATTCGGATTCCGTCCGATGCGCGCCTTGCGAACCTTGACCTCGAAAACGCCAAACTTTCTCAGTTCGACGGTTTCCCCCTTCGACACGGCCTCACTGATGTGATCGAGCGTTTTCTGAACAACCTGCATCACCTCGTTTTGGGTAAGCTTGGTTTCGTTGCTAATCCGAATTACCAGGTCACGCTTCGTCATACTACAGTAGTCCTAGTAGGTCACGATTCCGAGAGCCAATCCCTGTATCATGGTCGACTGACACCAACACGGTCAAGGTTAAACTAGACACAATGTTGACATCCGACACCAATGTAGACAAATATTAGACAGCGCTCCTAACTGAGCTCTGATAGCCAGGAACTTGCAAGGCCAAGCGCCAGGCGAATCAGACTGATGTCGATAAACGAAACGATTAACTCCCGATCACGTTGATTTCAACCGGCTCTACGCTGACACCGATTTTTTCCAACCAGCGCACCGCCGCCTTGATATCCTTGCGGAGTCCGGACAGTTCCAGGCAGACGATGCCAATCTCATCGGTCACACTGGCCTGACGAACATTCGGAACCAGGTTAAACTTGCTGCCGACTTGCCAAATCACCGGTGTGGTGATCAAGCGGGGAGGATACATCAGCCAGAGCCGCGACTGCTCAACCACAGGTTTGACCTTCGTTGCGGCTTTCGGAGGCGCTTTCTTGGACGTCTTCTTTTGACGCGTCGCTCTTTCCGCAGCCATGGGCCCCTTTCTTACCGACCTCCCGCGATCGCCGGAATGATGCTGACCTCGTCTCCGTCTTTGAGCGGGGTCTCTCGATTCTGTAAGAATCGAATATCCTCCTCATTGACATAGACGTTCACAAAACGCCTCACCTCGCCGGATTCATCCACCAATCGCTCTTCAATTCCTGGAAACTGCGCCTGGAGCGCATCAATCGCACCGCCGATTGTCGTGGCCTCGACCTCCACGACTTCAGCTTCCTGGGTCAACTTTCGCAACGGGGTTGGGATTCTAACTTTAATCGCCATAGATTCTTATTTCTCAATTCATTATCGGAGAGTCATTCACCGGGTCGCCGCTTGATCCTGAGCCACAATCGCCTCGAACTCGCGCAGGCTCGGCTTGATCTCACGCGTCGATCCCACATGCCCGTCCACGGCATCCAATGTCTTCAGACCGTGCCCCGTGACACAGAGAACCGCCGAATCTTCCGCAGGAATCTTTCCACTGGCAATGAGTTTCTTCGCCACCCCCACGGTGACGCCGCCAGCCGTTTCGGCAAAAATCCCCTCGCACTCGGCGAGAAGTCGAATCCCTTCACGAATCTCCTCATTGGTCACATCATCCGCGCCTCCCCCCGTTTCCTTCATCACCCTGAGGGCATAAAACCCGTCCGCCGGGGTTCCAATCGCCAGGGACTTAGCAATGGTATCTGGTTTCACCGGTTTGAAAAAATCGAGGCCGGCCTTTTGGGCGGAGGAAATAGGGGAACAACCCGACGCCTGCGCCCCGTGAATTCGCCACCCCGAGCCCTTCACCAATCCCAGTTTGGAAAGCTCCTGGTAGGCCTTGTGGATCTTCGTGAGAAGCGATCCCGATGCCATGGGAATCACGGTATGCTGGGGCACCTCCCAATCCAGCTGCTCGGCGATCTCGAAGCCCATGCTCTTGGATCCCTCGGCGTAGTAGGGTCGCATGTTGACGTTGACAAACGCCCAACCGTACTTGCCTGCGATTTCAGCACAAAGCCGGTTGACTTCATCGTAGTGCCCTTGAATCCCGATGACGTGGGGTCCGTAGACCAGCGAATTCAACACCTTCCCTTGTTCCAAGTCCGCTGGAATGAAGACATAGGCTTCCAGCCCCGCCGAGGCCGCATTGGCGGCAACCGAATTCGCCAGATTTCCCGTCGACGCGCAAGCCACCGTCTGGAAACCCAATTCGCGGGAGCGGCTAAGGGCAACACTGACGACCCGGTCCTTGAACGAGAGCGTGGGATAGTTCACCGTGTCGTTCTTGATCCACAGTTCCCGAATTCCCAACCGTTTGGCCAACCGATCGGCCTTCACCAACGGGGTGAATCCCACCTGGCAACCGACGGTCGGTTCTCCGGCAACCGGAAGCAACTCCCGATAGCGCCACATACTCTGCGGCCGATCGGCAATGACCTCACGCGTCAAAGCGCCGGCGATTCGCTCATAGTCGTAGGCAACCTCAAGGGGTCCAAAATCGAATTCGCAGACGTGCTTTGCCTCGAGTGGATACTCACGTCCACATTCCCGGCATTTCAACGCCTTCATAAATCCTGTCTTCTCACTCATATGGATCACTCAGTTCGAGTTCCGACTGGGAAAAAAGAAAAACTCTTCTCACGGAAATGAGAAGAGCCCACAGGCCGCGCTACTTCTCATTTTTCCCAAACCGTCTTTGGCTTAAGCTGGATTTGGCACCTGGACATTAACGCACGCTTCGTTAACCGGTTGCCGTGGTCTCATCGGGCCAGTCCCTCCACCACTCTTAATGAGTCCGTCATATCAACGGATACAGATAGCTTGATCCATCTGTTAATCCCTGTCAATCACTCATTTCTGCAAGCGAACGCACCTGGCCCTCCTCCCCGCGGTCCATCGCCGAACAGGAACCCCGGGCCTCTCGGGTCTATGCCATCCCCTCCAACCTGGAAGTGGAGGCTCGACATTTCAAACGGAACTCTCGACACTAGCCTCATGCCCCCCAAGAAGACCATTTCCAAATTAAGCCGTCGTGAATTCGGTGCCCGATCCGCCAAAACCGCCGCCGCCGCCTTCGCCTTCCAGTTCATTCCAAGCCATGCCTGGGGGCAACTGACCAAGCCGACCCTGGCCGGCATCGGGGCGGGAGGCAAGGGCTCAGCCGACACGGCCGGATCCACTCGGGCGGGATTCCAGGTCACCGCCTTGGTTGACGTGGTCGACGCCTCCAAGTTGCAAAGCAGCGCCGGTCGCCGCTATCAGTCCATGATTCGTGTTCGCGAAGCCTACCCCAAGGCCGAGTTCTTCACCGATTACCGCGAGATGTTCGATAAAATGGGAGACCGTGTGGATGCGGTGACCATTTCCACACCCGACCATCATCACTTCCATGCCGCCGCCGCCGCCATGCAGTCCGGGAAACATGTTTACTGTCAGAAACCCCTCACCCACGGAATCTGGGAGGCTCGAATGATGGCCCAAATCGCCCGCCAAACCGGGGTGAAGACCCAGATGGGCAATCAGGCTCACGCCAACGATCACATGAGACGATGCGCTGAGCTGATCCGGTCCGGAATCATCGGCAAGGTGAAAGCCGTCCATGCCTGGACCAACCGCCCCATCTGGCCGCAAGGATTCAAGCAGGCGCCCGCCAAGGATCCCATCCCGGAATGGCTCGACTGGGAGCAATGGATCGGTCCCGCACCGTGGCACGACTACAGTGCGAAGATCGCCCCATTCGCGTGGCGGGGCTGGTGGGATTTCGGGACCGGAGCGCTCGGGGACATGGCCTGCCATATCATGGACATGCCCTACTGGGCGCTGATGCCCGGTGCCCCCAAGTCGGTGATTGCCGAACAGCAAGGGGCCACCGATCTGTCGCCGCCCATCAATTCGAAGATCACCTGGGAATTCGGCCCCAGTGAACACACGGCTGCGGATGGATTCCAATACCACTGGTATGACGGCTACCTTGATGCGCACTTCGACCGCGACCGCTGGAATCTCGTCAAGAACAGCCAGGAATACAACCATCCTGACGCCGACGTCCTGGAAGGTCTGAGCTTCAAGGAATTTGGGAGCATCGTCGTGGGTGAGAAAGGGAAACTCTTTTTTAACCGGGGTCGTAACAACTGGGTGGTCAAGCCAAGCAGTCACCTCGACGGGTTCCAGTGGCCGGCGCAATCCATCCCCCGTGCCAGCCAGCAAGACAACTACCGTGAATGGATGGACGCGGTGAATGGCGCCATTCCCAATTGCCAGTCCAATTTCGCCCATGCCGGCCCATTCACCGAACAAATCCTGCTCGGGGTCCTGGCCCAGCGAGTCCCCGATACCAAGCTGGAATGGGACGCCGAATCCATGTCGGTCAAGGGTCGCCCCGAACTGAAGCAATACATCCAGCGTCCTTACCGCAAGGGCTGGGAAATCCTGGTCTAGGGGAGACGGTCCGAGGCAAGCGATTTTTCCTCGCGGAACAGGTCGGCATCAATCCTTCTGGCGTCAAGGTAGGCGGCGTGGCCGTCCAGGTAGAGGATATTGGCTCCCTGGGCATGGCGATCCACGGAGACCCTGCGTTGTGTTTGCAAGCGCCCCTGGGGCGAGTAGGGAATATGACTCGGGTTCCATACATCGTTGACCCAGGTATCAGTATGCGGATCCCCGAATCCATCAATGATCGGACGCCAGGGCCCGTCTTCGCTATCGAGAAGGTAGGCTGAATTGGCCGGTTCTTGAAAGGCAGTGACCTTGCTGGCCCCGATCTGCTGATACCCCGTCATATCGGTGGTGCTCTCAAATCGCCACGCGTTGACCACGAACGAGACCACCTGCCGCTTGAGCCGTTTGGTGATCGGATAACTGGGACAGCGAAAGATTTCAATCGATCGGAAATCCTCGACGGTTCCTCCCTCCGGAAGATAGGGCATGAACACGAAAAACCACCGCTCGGCATCACCCCGAGGAACATGGTCCTCGTGCTCATCGGCATACATCATCATCGCCAATCCAATTTGCCTCAAATTGTTGATGCACTTGACCGATTTCGCCTTGGCCTTGGCCTTCCCGAGAGCGGGGAGAAGCATCCCGGCCAGGATCGCGATGATGGCTACCACCACCAGCAATTCAATCAGGGTGAACCCACTCCAAAGGGTAACTCCCTTGCCCCGGCAAGATGCAATTTTCTCTTTCATCGGTCGTCACGGACACCGGCCCATTCGATCTAGCCCCGGGGTACGCATGCCCCTTACTATGCAGAAAACCGGTCAAGAAACAACTGATCGTTGACCATGGATTCCTGATAAAGCCAGGACGAGACCAGCTCGGTTTGATGGGGAATCCATTCACCTCTGCCCACACCCTTGATCTTAGACGACCCTTCAGGCAGCCTCCCCCTCACATGGTTGGGCAGGAATTGCCCGGAAATCTGCTCACCTATGAATCGCATCAATCGGACCCTCATTCCCCTTTTCACCATCGCCTGGAGCACCTTGATTTGCCCGGCCAACAGTCAGGACCAAACGTCGCTCATTGGGAGATGGAATCTACAGGTGCAAGCGACGGGAGGGCGTCATCCCTCTTGGCTCGAAGTGCGGAAATCGGGAAACCACGCATTGGTCGGATCATTTGTCGGACAATTTGGAAGTGCCCGTCCCATTTCAAAGGTCGATTTCGACGGTCAGTATTTCCGCTTTGCCATTCCGGCCCAGTGGGAAAAGCGAACCGATGACCTGGTGTTCCTTGGACAGGCCCATGGCGAGACCCTTTCCGGAACGACCACCGATGAAACCGGGCGAGTGCTCCATTGGAAAGGCTCCCGGGCCCCCAAGCTGATTCGCCAGCAGCAACCCGTTTGGGGTCGAAGCATTTCGTTATTCGACCAGAAGACGCTTCACGGTTGGGTACCGAGATCAGGGGACGTTCCCAATGGCTGGAGCGTCAACGACGGCATCCTCGAAAACCGACGACCGGGCAATGATCTGATCACCGAGGAAACGTTCACCGATTTTCGCCTCGATGCGGAATTTCGCTATCCCAAGGGCAGCAACAGCGGCATTTACCTCCGTGGCCGCTATGAGATGCAAATTGAGGATAACTACGGCGAGGATCCCGACCGCCTCAAAATCGGTGGCATCTACGGCTTTCTCACTCCATCGACCAATGCCGCCAAGCCGGCGGGCGAGTGGCAATCCGTCGAAATCACCCTCGTGGGACGGGTGGTGACCGTGGTATTCAACGGCAAGCGGGTCATCGATCGGCAGCGGATTCCCGGCCCCACCGGAGGTGCCCTGGACAACGCAGAGGGTGCTCCCGGACCGATCATGCTGCAAGGCGATCACGGGCCAATCGAGTTCCGTCGGCTCACGCTGACCAAGCCCGAGTAAAGAACCGGCCGGACAAAAAACCGAAGGGGCCTCAACGGCCCCGGAGAACCCACCAACCCCTTCGGTTCAATCTCCTCGCACGTCTGGCGATGCCGTGTGAAAGCTCGATCTACCGATGATCAGGATCACAGCGCCATCGCCAGATCTCAAAACTAGCGTCGATTACGCGGTTTTCTGAGTTCGGGAGGCGCCGAAAAATTGACACCCTTCCCGTTGTCAAACAGGTCATACATCGTCTGACCCTGGATGCTTTCGACATGCCCATCGGCATAAAGGTAGTTGGCCCGGCCATTGGTTTTGAGCTTGTTCTTCTGCCCACCGCCATGGCGGTCGGGTTGAATGTCATCGATGACATCTTTCCAGGTCGGCCACCCGGCTCGGCCATGGGTGTGATCATGAAGGACCGTCATCTGTTGCTGATCGGAGATCTCGAAGACAATGATCGTTTCGGACGGGAACCGAAGCTTGTCCAGCAAGTGAGCATGATCCGGCGGATTCACCTTCGTAAACCCGGCAATCGGTCCCGGCTGAGAAGTCCAATCGTTGATCGGATAACTCGTTCCATTTTTAGCAATTCGCTCCTTGGACTTTTTGTCGCTCGGACACGCACGAACGTCATCACTTCCCCCGACGTATGGGAGAATCAATCGAATCCACAGTTTATTCGGATCATCGTGAAACATATTGCACAGCGGCATGTGTCCCTCGTTGTCGTCGGCATACATCATGGTCGCAATCCCGATTTGCCGGAGTTGAGAGCTGCACTTGGCCTTCTTCGCCGCTTCCTTGGCCATCCCAAGGGCGGGAAGAAGCATTCCGGCCAGGATCGCGATAATCGCAATCACCACCAAGAGTTCGATCAGTGTGAAACCAGTTCTTTGAGAAGGATTTGATATCTTCATGCCACCTATGTCTCGCTGACAGGCCTGGCCTGCCCTCTTTTTAATGGATGCCTCCAGTAACCCCCTTTTCACCCTGAAAAAGCAAGAAAATTCCATCGCATCAGGCCGTCCAGTCGCCTCCCATCGCCTATTCCTTTTGACTTCCTTTCGCTGATTCCCAACACTCCACCAATCCGTTTTCAATCCAGGCGACCCGTCATCCATGAGCGCTTTCAAGATTTCAGCCGATCAGACCCGATCCTTTCAAGAGCACGGCTATCTCATCATCCGGGGCCTGTTCGACACCGAGGAAATGTCCATCGTTCGAGAATCCGCTCAACGTGACCAGGCCTTCAAGAAAAACGCCCACGATTTGAAGGACACAGCGGGAGGCGTCGCGAAACTTGTCCTCTGGAACCATGCGGGAAAGGATGTCTTTGGAGCGGTCGCGCGGAGCCCTCGCATCGTGGACACGATGGAGACGCTTCTGGGGGATGAAGTCTACCACTACCATTCCAAGATGAGTATCAAAGAGCCATTGACGGGAGGTGCCTGGGAATGGCATCAGGATTACGGC
>DEAY01000344.1 GCA_002348345.1 Verrucomicrobia bacterium UBA2970 | reverse complement strand
GGTTGGTAGTGATAGTCGCCTCCCCAACCGCAAACGTAGAGGGTTCCGTCCGGACCAAATTCCATATCGGTCGGGCGATAGAGGTATTCACCGCGGATGGCGAAGGGTTCCCATTTGCCTCCGGCTGGCATCCGCAGCGCGCCTTCCCATGTCGGCCGATAGACGTAAGTGCCGTGCATCCAGTCGTTGATGAAAAAGGCCCGCCGGTAGGGTTCCGGAAAATGGGGGTGGTCGTAGAACACGACCCCGGTGCCGGAACCGTGAAACACCGGACCGCTGATGGGTGCCGTTGGCAAATGGCCGTAGCCGGTCCAGTGATTACTGTAGGGATGCCCCCATCCGAAGTGGGTTCCGAAAACGGGGGCGATGATTCGATCCCCCTGATTCTGGTCGTTGTCGGTGGCGATCCAATCAAATCCATCATCGAGGGTCATGTCCCAGGGGTTACGCATGCCGCGGGATACGATCTCAAGCCGTGTCCCCATTGGGTCGCAGCGAAGAATCCCTCCCTCCCGGCCCCAATCGTCGTCCGAGTCATGGTAGGTTTTCCGGTAGGTGTACTTGGTGTAGGTCTGGGGAGGATAGGCATCGGGCGCTCCCGGGGGATGGACGACATCCCAGAGATCTCGAAACGGTTTCGGGGCGATGATTCCAAACTGATCGGGCTGGTTGTGTCCCTTGGAGTTCCCCTTGGACATGTAGAGCTTGCCGTCGGGGCCCCAGTTCAAGCCATGAAGGGCGTGCTCCCGATTCCCCAGGTCGGTATAGACGATGACGTATTCGTCCGCCTCGTCGTCGCCGTCGAGGTCACGGACGATGGTGAGTTCGGGGGCGTTGGCGACGTAGAGGTCGTTCCCCTTCCAGGCCAGGCCCTGCACACTGTTCAACCCCCGTGCGAACTGTTTGGCCTCATCGGCGACGCCATCCTCATCATGATCGACCAGGATGTAGACACTGTCGGTGGGGAAGGTTTCATGATGATGCGGGTATTGGGGGCCCTGGCCGATGGTGAGGCGGCCCCTGGCGTCGAAACAAATGGCCGTGGGTTTGAAGATCAACGGCTCTCGGGCAAATGCACTGACGGCGAACCCCTCCGGAACTTGGGGTAATTGTTGAGCGGAGGGTTGGGGCCGGGCGCCCGTTGGCGAATCCACCTTCTTGAGCGTTTCCACGAAATCACGGTAGGCGGCCGAACGATCAAATTCGGATGCCTTTTTGTGAGAGTGGATGAGCACACCGTAGCGGAGCTTGAAGGTCTGGTTTTTCTCGACGAAGCGACTCTGCCTTTTTTTTCCGCGACCATTGAGTTCACTTTCGCCAAAGGCGTTGGCCACCAGGAGGCCGGTGTCGACGGCGTGCCACCAAGGACGTCGAAAATTCTCGGGATCGGACATTAGCATCATGCCGACGTGGTGGTCCTGGAAGGGACCGGAGTAGTCGGCCCAGTCCGATTGGGTTGTGCGGATCGTTTTCAGATCGGTGCTTCCGTTTGCATTGAGAATGCGGCTTTCGGAATTGCGATCCAGAGCCAGATCACTTTGAACGCGGAAGGCGAGGCCCATTTCCTCTTGATCGCCGAGCCAGTAGGATTCCTCCCGGGGAAGAAAGGTGCTTTCCGCGACCAGGAGAATCCCGCCGGGGCGCCGCAAGAAGGTGTAATGACTGACTTGCTCAAGAAAAACGTCGTCCGAACCGTTTGCCAGGAGCCGGTTCTTGACCGCAAACGTGGCGCGTTGACGTCCACCGGTGGGGCCGGCAACAAAGTCACCGCCAACGATGCGCGCTTTCATTCGCCAGTAGTCGTTGGTCGCGACATCGCCGAAGCCCCACCAGATTCCGGGATGGTAGGTCTCGTGGTCCTGATAGTCCTCGGGTTGGAGAGGGTGATTGCGTGAGACCTGAATCCCATCGGGAGTCCGGAGATGCTTGAAGTAAGGTCGGGTCGTCTCAGGATCGTTCCAGACGTAGGTCGCGATCGGTTGGTCATCGAGGGTGATTTCCATTCGCCCTTCCTGATGGTGAAAGGCGAATTGGGCCTCGATGGAAAGGGTCATCGATAGGAGCCCGAGAGCGACTCCGAACCGTCCTGATTGAGGGTGCATGGTGTTAGCCTAGAAACTTTCTCCCTGTCGTCAATGTTGTGAGGCTTTCAATTTTCCCGTCAATGGGTTCTTGGAACGGGAGCAACGGCCTCCTAGGATCAAGGGGATGAAATGGCGTTTCCTCACCAAGGTCTTGGTCTGCCTGATTTTGCTGGATGGATGGAGCGTCATGCGGGCTGAGCCGAATCCGAGGCTCAATGAGATTCAGGTCATCGGGACTCACAATTCCTATCACCTCGCTCCGGAACCGCCGACGATGAGGCTCATTGAGCAGGGGGGCGCGGGTTGGGCAGCCTCGGTGGACTACTCGCACCGGCCGCTTTGGGAACAGTTTGCGATTCTTGGGATTCGTCAGATCGAGCTCGACGTGTTTGCCGATCCTGACGGCGGACACTATGCCCGGCCCAAGTCGCGTGCGCTGGTGCAGGCGGCGAATCTGGGCCCCTTGCAGGCCCATGATCCGGAGGGGCACCTTCGACAGCCGGGGCTGAAGGTATTGCATGTCGCAGATTTTGATTACCGGACCACGGTCTACACCTTCAAGGACGCTCTTGGGCAGATCAAGTCCTGGTCGGATCAGAATCCAGGGCACGTGCCGATCATGGTGTTGGTGGAGGTGAAGGAGGGGCTGGACACCCTGGGAATGACGCCTCCCATCGCCTTTGGGTTATCTGAACTCGAGGGGGTCGATCGAGAAATCCGATCGGTCTTCCCGAGAACCCGGTTGGTCTTACCGGACGACATCCGGGGTCAGGAGGAATCGCTCAGGGAGGCCCTCCGGATGCGGGGTTGGCCACGGCTCAGTGAGGTCCGCGGAAAGATCATCTTTGCCCTCGATAACGGGGGGGAGCCAAGGGATCTCTATTTGGAGGGACATGAGTCGCTGGAGGGAAGGGTCTTGTTCGTCAGTGTCGATGCCGACCATCCGGCGGCGGGTTTCATGAAAATCAACGATCCGATCCGGGACTTCGATCGGATTCAGGAAGCCGTCAGGGCGGGGTTTCTGGTACGGACTCGAGCGGACACGCCGACGGATCATGCTCGGAACAACGACACGGTGCAGCGGGATCGGGCCTTGGCGAGCGGTGCTCAATTTGTCAGCACGGATTACCGGGAGCCCGACCCCAGATTGTCCCCGTATCGGGTGGAACTGCCCGGTGCCCTGGTGGCCCGGGGGAATCCATTGGCCGGGAAGGCCGGGGGGATCGAGTTCGACGGGGTGTCGGGTTGGCGGAGCCTGATGCCGGCCAGCGAGAGCAACCCGTGGACCAATCCGTTCGATTGGGGCGAGTTCGATGTCCCGGAAGGCGAGATTCACCTCCGGTCCGATCGCAACTTCATGATCGCGACGACCCGCACCTTCCGGGATTTTGTATTTGAAGTCGAGGCCCAGGTACCCTCCGGTAATTCGGGTGTCTTTTTTCGCTGTCGTCGGGGTGAGAAAAAGCTTTTGGGGTATCAGGCGGAGATTGATTTATCGGATCGACACTACTCGGGAGGCGTCTACGACAATACGGGACGGGGATTCTTGGTGCCCCAACTGGGGGATGAGGCCTCGTTGTCGGCCTTTCGTGGTCGGCAGGGGGAGGGATTCCGACCGGGCCAATGGAATCGAATCCGCATCGAATGTTTTGGGGATCGCATTCGAGTGGCGGTCAACGGTCGGTGGGCGAGTGATTTTCGGGATCAAGCCCATCGGGAGGGGGTGGTTGGGCTGCAACATCACGGTGGCCCTGCGGTCTATCGATTCCGCAGGGCGCGGATCCTGGAGCTTTGAACGGGCGGGCGTTGGTCCCCTGCCGAAGGCCGTGGCACCCTTGTATTGGGGGGGGCAGATGGATTCTGGTCCGCCTTTTTTTGTCGTGTTTGCCGTTGGGCTGCGTTAGGAATTCGGAAGACACCCTGAGTCGACGAAAACCATCTGGAGTATTATGAGAATCCTGGAGCTAGCAAAACGGTGGGGCGGCGCCCTCGTCATCGTCCTGTCAATGGCCACTGCGCTTCCCTCGCAAGCGGGCGATTACAATATCGGCATTCAGACCTGGACGCTGAGGAATCTTACCTTTGACCAGATGGTCGAGTTTTGTGTGAAGCACAAGCTCAATCATCTGCAGGTCATCGCCAACCATTTGTCACCGACCGCACCGGAAGCCGAACTGAAACGGAAGAAGGCCATTCTCGATCGACACGGATTGAAGGTCTACACCTTTGGGGTTGCCGGCACCTCGATGGACAAGGAGCAGAATCGGAAGCTCTTCGAATTTGCCAAGATGATGGGAATCAAGCTCATTGTCGTCGAGCCCAGGGACTATCGAATCCTCGATAATCTGGAGGAATTGGTGAAGGAGTATGATATCAAAATCGCCATCCATAATCATGGAATCAAGAGCACCTACGGGAATCCATTGGTGGTTCGGAACTTGATCATGCACCGAGATCCGCGGGTTGGCGTTTGTCTGGACGTGGGCTGGGTCACCTCGGCCCGCTTTGACGCCGGGAAGGTCTTCCGGGATTACAAGGGGCGGGTCTTTGACATTCACTTGAAGGACAAGACCATCAACCACACCGCGAGTGGCGATGTCGCCACCCCGGCTGGGATCGGTGAAGGGGATTGTAATTTCAAGGGGCTCTTCGCCGCGCTGCAGGAAGCAAACTATGAGGGCGTCCTGGCGATCGAGACCGACCGTTCGCTGAAGGATCCCGAGGAGTTTGTGGTGAGCGCGATGAAGTTCGTCGACGCCAACTACTAGGAGCGAGGCAACAGCATTGGAACAAAGGCGGCCCCGGCCGCCTTTGTTGTCGCCGATCGAGGGTGGGATCAGATGCTCTGGTTGAGCGTGAAATCGACCATCAATTCGTCGGCGATTTTCTCGAGGTCCGCGCGGAGCGCGGCGATGTCCAAGCCATCCGGGATGGCCAGCTTGGCTTGGGCCCGGAAGAGCGTTTCGCCGGTCCAGGGAGCGGACTCGCAGTGGGAGGTGAAGGATTCGACATTGATTCCATTGGAGGCGAGCGCACGGGTCACCCGGTGCACAATCCCCTCGCGATCCTGCCCGACCAGTTCCAGGTCGATGACGTGACCGGGTTGCGGTGGGGATGAAGGGAGTGGATGTTCCGCCAGGCTTATCTGCAGGCCCTGATCTCTCAGGCTGGCGATGGACTCGCGAAATCCCGAGACTTCATCAGAATCGAGCTGAAGTCGGAGAATCCCGGCGAACTCCCCCGCGAGCCGGGCCATTCGAGATTCCTCCCAGTTTCCGTTGTGCCGCTCAATGACCTCCGAGATCGCATCCATCAACCCGGGTTGATCGGGTCCGATAATGGTCATAACCACAGCAGATTTCATAGACGCTTGAAAGAAGGGAACATGACCTTTCGGGAGGCTTGATTCAAGTCGGTAAATCCCAATGGGGTCGGGCAGGATCCGCTCGGTCATGTAACAAGTGGGTCGCGGCTGATGTCAGTTGTTCTTGCCACCCAACCGTTTGCCTAGTGGGGCAGTGTAATCTGGCCTTGGGGGCGGAGGGTGGGTGCGAATTGCAGCGCCATGCCGGGAATCGTCTGGACGGAATCTGAACTCGTTGCCTTGAGGAAGTATGTCGCTCAGGGAATGACCGCCCGTGTGATGAAGGGCAATGGATGCTTCGCTCGGGCGGGGGCCGAGGGAAGTCCCGTCGACCGGTCCTCGATGAGCATCCAGAAGCAGATGCAGCGGTTACAACTCGCCGATCCCGTTCGGTCCGAGATGGTTCGGGCCGACAAGGCCGGTGCCTGGACGGACAAGGATCGGGAGGACTGCGTCCGGGACCTGATGGTGCATTGGCGGGAGATCCCGGTCGAGAGATTTGCGGAGCGCTGGGGGGTGAGCCCGGCGACGATCAAATACATTCTCAAGCGAAAAGGCCTCGGATTAAGTTGGAAAGAGGCGATTCAACTCAAGGATTCGCCCTTTAGGAATCCTGAAAAACGGCGGGAATGGGCCGAAACCTATCGATCCAATGCCCGGGTCCGAAGGGAACAGCGGCGGGCCGAATTGGTCCGCTTGGCCAGCGCGGAACTGCGGAGTGGGGATTCGGCCCAGGCCCAGAGGCGGCGTTGTGTGGATTGTCAGCAGGTCTTTCCCCTTCGCGCTGGGTTTTTTAGAACGACCCGCCATCAGGGTAAGGTGTATTATTCCCATGTGTGTGTCGTCTGCAGCTGTGATCGGAATTCGCGGCGGGCCGAGCCGGAGGAGAATTTGATGGTTCGGCGCAATCGCGAACGACTGCTTCGGTTGCGGGATCGACTGCTTGCCAGTCAATCCGTCGATGAACGAATCTGCTGGAAGTGTTCACGGTCATGGCCCCTGGACAAGCGCTTTTTCAAATACTCCCGGTCACGGGCGGATGGAAGGGTTCTCTTCGAGCATG
>DEAY01000137.1 GCA_002348345.1 Verrucomicrobia bacterium UBA2970 | reverse complement strand
GCTGGGTGACCGTTCAATCCTCTTCGCCGACCTGAAAGCGGAGTAACGGTTCGCCGAAACGGAAGCATGTGCCGGCTAGAGGCGTCCTGAATTTGGTGTGGTTGCGTGATCGACAGGGGCGTACCTACCTTAGTCCCCAGGCGTTCAATGTTCCCTTTCACCTATGCAAATCTTACTGGACGGGCGAGACACTTCTGATTCAAGTGATGACCCAACCACCGGATTGTTTACTCGGTGGCGAAGAGCGCGTCAGGGTTTTTGAACGACTTGAATTCAAGCGCGTTTCCGGAGGGATCGAGGAAGAACATGGTGGCCTGTTCCCCGGGCCGTCCGGCGAAGCGGATATAGGGCTCGATGATGAATGGGATCCGGGCGGCTCGAAGTTTATCGGCCAACGGGTGCCAATCCTGCCACGGAAGAACCACCCCGAAGTGAGGAACGGGGACCTCGTGGCCGTCAACCGGATTATGGGTCTGGGGTGGCTTTGGTTGGCACGTTTCTGAGTAGTGGGCCACCAGTTGGTGGCCGAAAAAATCGAAATCAACCCAATGGGTGTCGCTGCGTCCCTCTTTGCAACCGAGGAGCCGACCGTAAAAGGCCCGGGCGGCCTCGATGGAGTGGACGGGAAAGGCCAAATGAAAAGGGGCAAGCTTGTTCATGAGGGAGAGTCTATGACAAGGCGTGGGCTGTCGTCGAGTGGTGGCGCGAACTCATCAAGAAGGTCTGGGGGGCGACCTGCTGCTGTGCCGCAAAAGCCCGCCTTCTCTCGAATTTCCACCCTCGCCGGAAATCCGGACTCTTGATTCCGGTGGCTCGATCAGGCACCTTCCCAACAAGAAAATCACCGCTTCCAGCTTCGAACTCCGGGCTAACGCCCCAGAGGGACAGAAAGCGATTTCCTATCACAATATGAAAAAACCCAACATTCTGAACATCCCTCTTTTCGCCTCCATGGCTTTACTTGCCCTGGGCGGAGCACTGCACCCTGCCAAGGCTGGTGAAGCCGAGATCTACTATAAGTTCTACAGTTACTACCATGCGACTTGGGAAATTGAGGAAGAGACCGAAGGAAAGAAAAAGACCTATACCGGCAAATGCCATGGAAGTGGCGGAGGCTGCAATATCTACGTCGATGAGAAGGAAACCTCAATATGGGGCTTTGATCCCAAAACCAAGCAGTGGACCGGGGTGGGACAACTGGAAGGGGGAAGCCGCTTTGTCATGGCTATTTCACGCCCTCCCGGTCCCACGTTCAAGCCCGGTATGAAATTCACCTTCACGGGGACCATCTGGCATCCCGATGGCAAGATGCATTATGTGACGACCACTCAGACCTGCATCGATGCAGACACAACTCGCAGTGTCATGACGGGAACCGATCAGGATGGCAAGGCGATCCCCAAGGTTATCCGTACCCACAAACGAAAGAAGTAGGCTTAGGTTCTGGAGCCGGGCGCCCAAGGCCCCACAGTGCGGCGTTGCGGTAGAGTCGTTGAAGGTTGAGGCCATCAAAACTCCTGCCCGCCCCGGGGGGGGACGTGGGCGCAACGTCCTAGCGCTTGCTTTCTCATCCGATGGGGGGCATTGGATGAAGCTCCGTAAGGGGCTTGACGGGATCGACGCTTGGGCCTGCAATTGCCATTACCGCTATTGATATGACGACAGTCTTTTCTCTTTCCCGGAGACGGATACCGGAATTCCGAAACCTGCTCCTTTGTCTTTGGATACAAGCTGGAATTTGGGCGGTTTTGCCTTGGGTTGTCGGGGCTGCGGATCGGTTTGATCTGTATCGGGACTGGGCCGTTTATCGCGGAGATCCGAAGGGGAACCAGTATGCCGAACTGGCGCAGATCCACGCGGGCAATGTGGCGCGCTTGAAACCGGTTTGGGAGTATCACACGGGAGATGCGGGGCGTCGGACATCCAGCTATGCGAATCCGATCATGGTGGATGGCGTGGTCTATGTTTCGACGCCATCCCTCAATGCGGCGGCCATCAATGCCGTGACCGGGGAAGAAATCTGGTTCTTCGATTCGTCGAAATACAATGAAGGCGGGCGCCGTTTCCAGGGCAGAAACCGAGGTGTCGTGTATTGGGAAGGAGGTGCCGAAGCTCGGATTTTTGTTTTTGTGCGTCATCGAGTGTATGCGGTATCGGCCAAAACCGGTGCACTCATCGAGGATTTTGGTCGCGGCGGTTTCCTGGACCTGCGCGACGACTTAGGGGTGGATCCGAAAACCGCTTCCATTGAGACCACCTGCCCGGGTTCTGTGTTTGAGGATAAACTCATTGTGACCTCGCGAGTCCCTGAAGGCTACGTTTCCACGCCGGGGCACATCCGGGCCTACAACGCGATCACGGGGGAATTCGAATGGATCTTTCACACCATTCCTCAGCCCGGTGAATTCGGATACGAGACTTGGGAATTTGTCGAGGGGGAACAGTATGGAGGAGCGAATCCATGGGGTGGTTTCACCATCGATCCCGAGCGAGGTTGGGTTTTTTGTGCGACGGGATCGCCGTCAGCCGATTTCTATGGCGGGTTTCGCAAAGGCATGAATCTCTTTGGTAACTGCGTGTTGGCCTTGGACGGGCATACCGGGGAACGCATCTGGCATTACCAAACCGTGCACCATGATCTTTGGGACATGGACAATCCGTCGGCACCGGTTCTGGTTACGTTGCAGCAAGACGGGAAACTGCGCGATGCCGTGGTGCAGTTTACCAAGATGGGGTTGACCTTTGTGTTGGATCGAGAAACGGGGGAACCCCTGTTCCCGACGCCGGAGATTCCAGTGCCACCCTCGGATATTCCGGGCGAAGCCGCTTGGCCGACGCAACCCATTCCCGTGTTGCCCCCGCCGCTGATCCCATTGGCGGTCACGGAGGCGGACCTGTCCCGCGTGACGCCCGAGGCATACCGGCATGTGAAGGCGGCCTTTGATCGCTATTCCAAAGGTTCGATCTACACGCCGCCGACGCTGCAAGGCAATATCCTTTCACCCGGAACGCTCGGCGGAGTGGAATGGCATGGTGGGTCGTTTGATCCCCATCTCAATACCATTTACGTCAATGCGCACAACTCTCCAGGCTTGTTCAAATTGAGACCGTCTGTGGAGCCGGATTCCGGAGTTCTGAAGAC
>DEAY01000338.1:3762-4624 GCA_002348345.1 Verrucomicrobia bacterium UBA2970 | reverse complement strand
CCTGAAGGAAAGGGGCTTGGCGTCCCGGGTTGCGGCGGCGGCTCCTGAACGGTTGTGGCAGTGTACGACTTGTGCGGCATGTGTCGAGGTCTGCCCTGTCCAGATCGAGCAACTGCCGAAGATCGTTGATCTGCGTCGGTATCAGGTGATGGAGGAAGCGGACGTGCCCCCAGAAATCCAAGCAGCGATGGCTTCGCTCGAGTCACGGGGGCACCCGTTTGCGGGGAGTCGGTTTTCTCGCTTGGACTGGAAAGAGGGCCTGGATGTGCCCATGATGGGGGATGGAGCGGAGGCCCCTGAAGTGCTGCTTTGGGTCGGATGCGGCGGAGCGCTCTTGGAGCGAAACCAGAAGTCGATTCGTGCCTTGGCGGAACTGTTGAATCGAGCGGGAGTTCGATATGCGATCCTGGGCCGGGAGGAGAAGTGCACGGGTGATCCTGCCCGCCGAGTGGGGAACGAGTTTCTCTTCGAACAACTTGCGCTTGAGAACATCCAAACCTTAGAACAGCACCAGGTGAAAACCATCGTGACAAGTTGCCCTCATTGCTTCAATAGCTTCAAGAACGAGTATCCGCGGTTGGGAGGGACGTTTGAAGTCGTGCACCACTCAGAATTCATTGGTCAATTGATCGAGAGCGGGCGGTTGACGCTAAAGCCCTCGGATCAAAACGTCATGACCTTCCACGATCCATGTTACCTCAGTCGACATAACGGGCAAACCTTGGCCCCTCGAACCTTGCTCAACGCCGTTTCCTCGGCTCCTCTTCAAGAGCCGATGCGGACGGGAAGGCAGAGTTTTTGTTGTGGCGGGGGCGGCGGGATGAGTTTTGTGGATGAGCCAGCAGGTCAGCGAGTGAACCAA
>DEAY01000338.1:0-3450 GCA_002348345.1 Verrucomicrobia bacterium UBA2970 | reverse complement strand
TGAGCCAGCGGGTCAGCGAGTGAATCAAGCGCGGAGTCGTGAGCTCGTCGCGACGGGGGCCCAGACGGTTGCCGTTGGCTGCCCGTTTTGCACGACGATGCTGGAGGATGGCATCCGGTCTCTTGAGGGCACGGACGAGGTAACGGTCAAGGAACTCTCTGAGATCGTGTTGGAACATGTTGAGGCATCGGCCGGGTCGCGGCCGCCTGGAATCGAATAACGGAAGTCATTGAGATGGACCTAAGGTTAACCCCCGGAGAATGTGAATTTCGGGATCAATTCAGAGCTTGGTTGTCAGAAAATCTGCCCGAAGAACCAAAGCTTGAGGGCCAGGAGAGTGACCCGGACTACTGGGAGGGGCTCCGAAGTTGGCAACGCAAGCTTTCCGAAGGAGGATGGGCGGGCGTGTCGTGGCCAAAAGCGTATGGTGGCCGCGGGGCGACTCCGATTGAAGAGTCGATTTACCTGGGGGAACTGGCCGCCTCCAAGGCGCCCGAGCGGGTGGGGGTGATCGGCGAGGGTTTGGTGGGGCCGACCATTATCGCTGCCGGGACCGAGGAGCAGAAATCGACGTTCCTGCCGCGGATCCTGGATGGAAGCCATATCTGGTGCCAGGGCTTCTCCGAACCGAATTCCGGAAGTGATGTGGCGTCCTTGTCGACCAAAGCCGTGTTGGAGGGGGATGAATACGTCGTCAACGGGCAGAAGATTTGGACGAGTTTTGCCCAGATTGCCGATTGGTGTCTGCTTCTGGTTCGAACCGATTTCGACGCTCCCAAACACAGGGGCATCAGTTGTTTGTTGGTGGATATGAAGAGTGAAGGCGTCTCAGTGAGACCGCTGCGACAAATGTCCGGTGATTCCGGTTTTAATGAAGTCTTTTTCACCAATGTTCGAGTGCCTGTCCGATATCTCTTAGGGGAACTCAATGAAGGCTGGAAGATTACCATCACCGCCTTGATGAATGAGCGAGCCAATCTGGGCAGCGGGCTCTACATGATGTTCAAGGCGACCTTCGATGAATTGGTTCTGCGAGCCAAGGAGTTGACCCGTGATGGCGTGTCCTTGGCGGAGGATCCCATCAATCGTCAGAAGATCGCCCAGTCTTTTTTGGAGCTTGAACTCTTTCGCGTGAACTCCAATCGAGCCCTGTCTCAGATCAGCCAAAATGCGACCCCGGGACCGGAAGGATCCATTCTAAAGCTCTACTGGAGTGAAATGAACCAGCGCTTGGTCAAGACGGCGATGGAAGTCCTGGGGGATGAGGCGCAAATGGAATCGTTTGATCACGGGAAATGGATTTACCGCTATTTGCGGTCGCGGGGAAACACCATCGAGGCGGGGACGAGCGAAATCCAACGCAACATCATTGCCCAGCGGGTGCTCGGGCTGGCCCGAAGCTACTGAGGGATGAGTCGCAGTCGAGGAAAGAAAGACAATGCAATTTGACTTAACTAAGCCGCAAAAACTACTGCAAGAATCGGCACGGACCTTGTTTCGGCGCCGGTGCTCAATGGGTCGGGTGCGGGAATTGATGGAAAGTGACTCTGCTCATGATCCTGAGCTTTGGCAGGAATTCGTTGATCAGGGATGGACCGGGCTTGTGTTTCCGGAAGAGGTGGACGGGCTCGATCTTGGGATGGTGGAACTGGCCGCCCTGATGGAGGTGATGGGTGAGTTTTGTGTGCCCGGGCCATTCCTCAACCACTTGTCGGCGTCGGTTGTCCTCAACGAGTTGCGGAACCACGATCTGGCGCGAGCTCGATTGAGAGAGGCGATTGCCGGTGAGTCCAGGATCGTGGTGGCGCTCCATGAAACCGAATCAAGGTGGGGCTTGAATGGCGTGCGTCTGGCCCTGAGACGGGAGGCGGGTCGAATTACCTTGGAGGGAAGCAAGTCGCGGGTTTCTGGAGCGGTGGAGGCCGATTGGATCTTGGCCGCCGTTCGGGACGATGAGGAGCTTGCTGTGGTGCTCATTCCGGCGAATCAGGAGGGGGTCACCGTTAAGGCCACCCCGGCGATCGATCCCACCCGACCAATGGGGGAAATCCACTTCGATGGAGTGCTGATTACGGAAGATCATGTTTTGGGCCGAGGGGAGGCGGCGTTGGGTGCGTTCACGCGATGGCTTCAAGTCGGCACGGTGATGACCTGTGCCGATCTGGTCGGTGGCATGCAATGGGTGCTTGACGCCACTGTTGAGTATGCGAAGTCCCGAGAGCAATTTGGGCGTCCGATCGGAAGTTATCAAATGATTCAGGAACAGTGTGCGGACATGTTGTTGTGGGTCGAGAGTTCACGGTCCGCGGCCTATTATGCGGCATGGGCGCTCGATGAAGGCGATCCCGATACCGGCCGTGCCCTTTCGATGGCCAAAGCCTATTGCTCCGATGCCGGTCGAGAGGTGGGAAATCGAGGGGTTCAGGTTCACGGTGGCATAGGCTTTACTTGGGAACATGACCTTCATCTCTATTACAAACGGGCGAAAGCCAGTGAGCTCCTTTATGGAGACGCAACCTTTCACCGGGAGTTACTGGCAAAGCTGATCCTTGATGAATAAAGGGCCGTCGCGCGCACTCGTGATCCCTGGCAGGCAGACTCTACCCATTAACTCCAAGTGACCTTGCAGGACAAAACCGCCGTCGTCACCGGAGCCGCCCATGGGATTGGCGAAGCCTTGGCCCGCCGACTGGCGGCGTGTGGGGCGGGGCGGGTGGTGCTGGTTGATATCGATTCGGAGGGGGTTTCGCGGGTCGCGGAGGAGGTCGGTGGCCTGGCGCGCGTTGTGGATGTCTGCGCTCCGGAGCAAGTGGCCTGCTTGATCGGCGAGATTCAGACTGAATTTGGGGCGATTGATTATTGCTTTTCCAACGCGGGGGTTGCGGTGGGGGGAGGACTTGAAACGGAGGTCGAGGACTGGTGCCGGGCTTGGGAGGTCAACGCCCTGGCCCACGTGCATTTGGCCCGATTGGTCATCCCGGGCATGGCGAGCCGGGGAGAGGGACGTTTTGTGATCACCGCCTCGGCTGCCGGGCTCGTCTCCAATGTGACGGCGGGGCCGTATGCGGTCGCCAAAGCCTCAGCCGTTGCCTTTGCGGAGTGGCTTGCGATTAACTATGGAGATTCGGGAGTCAAGGTTTCCTGCCTGTGTCCACAGGGGGTCGATACCCGGATGCTTGAAGCTGACGATCCACTGATGGCTTTTTTGAGAAAGGGCGCGCTTTCCCCGGATCAGGTTGTGGACGCCGTGTTCCGTGGGCTAGAGGCAAATCAATTCCTTATTTTACCTCATCACGAGGTGGCGGATTATTTCCGTCGCAAGGCCGGCGACTACGACCGGTGGCTGGAGGGAATGCGGCGGTTCCGGCGATCTCTCTCCACTAGACGGGATGACCACGAGACAATCAGGAATGAAAACGTTAAAGGATAAAGTATTGGTGGTGACAGGGG
>DEAY01000018.1:2375-7451 GCA_002348345.1 Verrucomicrobia bacterium UBA2970 | reverse complement strand
CACCCGCATAGAGAACAACGGCTCGGCGATGCCGTTCTTAGAGAAAACGAACGAGAAAAAAGAGCATTGGCAGTGCCAAGTTCGATGAACTTGCATCCATCTCCGAGCCTGTTTCCCGGCCTTGGAAGGAATCATGCCAACAGATGACCAACACCGGCCTTCCCGGGATAGATCAACCAACCAGACGAAATGAGACCAGGGGGACCGATCAAGAACGGGGGACAGGGCTGATCGGTTCGAGCTGGAGAATCAGGGATGGGACAATTCGGGTCCTCCTCTCCGAACGAACGGATTCCTAATCTCAACCTAGGGGGTGAAACCGACCCCTTCCCGCACCGATGATCCTTTTTTTCAGACCTGGGAATGCCGGACTGTCTTGAACCAGGTCGAGGATTGAAGGCTCCTTGACGGCATGACATACTACCCGCTTGGGCGAAACAGGTTGTCGATTCCAGGCGATGTACCGAGCGGATATGATCAAGGTCAAACAAAGTGGGACAGTCGTTTACGAGCACGAGACCCGACTCTTGCCGCCCATCGATCTGAAGGAATTGGGGCACCAATGCGGATACCGGGTGGCGCCACTGGCAAATGAGCTGGGAATCTCACAGCGAAAGCTCGAAAAGGAGTTTCAAAAGGCCCTTGCGATCGGTCCCAAATACTGGCTGAAGTGGCACCGGATGATCCGCGCCCAATCGATGATTGACGACGGCAATCCGCTCAAGGCCGTGGCGGTGGACCTCGGCTTCAAGAATTACGATACCTTCCGACGCGAGTTCAAGGCGTTCTTCAATGTGCCGCCCACCGAGTTTCGCTCTCGGAACACCCGGCATCCCGACATCCCGGCACTTCGGTGGCGTCAGGATCCCTGATCCCCGAGCCAAGGGAGTAAGCCACTTGAATCCGCCCCGCGGCCTTTTTTGTCATTTTCGCGCAACCGCCCATTGACTAGTCTTCCCGTCAACGCAGTCAATCGGACTCGAGACAGATTGTCACATTCAGGAATAGCTTAGCATGGCAGGACACAACAAGTGGTCAAAAGTCAAACACATCAAAGGGGCCGCTGACGCAAAGCGAGGCAAGATTTTCTCAAAGCTTTCCCGGGAGATCACCGTGGCCGCCAAGGAAGGCGGTGGGGAACCCGACCTGAACGCACGCCTTCGAATGGTGCTGCTCAAGGCCAAACAGGCCAACATGCCGGCCGACACCATTGATCGCGCCGTCAAGAAAGGCGTCGGAGGCGGTCAGGGAACGGAATTTGAGGATCTGGTTTACGAGATTTATGGCCCCGCCGGGGTCGCGATCCTGGTGGAGATTAGCACCGACAACAAGAACCGGACGGCGGCGGAGATTCGGCACATCCTCACCAAGAATGGCGGCTCGATTGCGACCTCGGGTGCCGTCACCCGCCTCTTCCACCGGAAAGGGCAAATGATCATCGCCCGCGATAAAGCGGAGGAGGATCGCGCCATGGAAATCGCCCTCGAAGCGGGTGCCGAAGATTTTCGGGTGGAACCCGAAGGCTACGAGATCATCACCGAACCCGCCCAATTCGAGACGGTTCACCAAGCCGTCGAGTCCGCCGGCATCGACTGCGACTCCGCCGGGGTGACCTGCTTGCCCGACAGCCTCGTTCCGGTGAGCGACGACGACGCCGGCACGATTACCCGGATCCTTGACTTGATTGAAGAACATGACGACGTCAAGGACGTCTACTCCAACGCGGACTTTCCCAATCCCTGAGAATCGGTTTCGGCCAGCCTTGAAGATCTCGCGATCCGACCGTGGTGCGGCTTAATTGACAACCGCCGCCCATCGACCCCATGGAGAAAAGCTTCGCCACGCAGGTGCTCGATCGCTTGGCCACCGGCCTGGTCAGGCATCCCCGTTGGTTCCTCTGGCCCCAGTTGCTGGTTTTCGCAGGCTGTGTCACCTACACCGTCTTCAATCTTGAGTTCCATACCGATCGGAACGCATTGGTCGACGCCGACAAGGCCTACCACCGTAACTTCCTCGACTACAAAGCCAACTTCGACAGCCAGGACGACATCGTCACCGTGGTGGAGAGTGAGGACTTCGAAAAGAATCGCCAATTCGTCGAACGACTGGGCACCCGACTCGAGAAGGAACCGGACCTCTTCACCGGTATTTTCTTCAAGGGAGACCTCAAGATGCTTGGCCCCAAGGCACTCCTGTTTCTTGAGGATCCCTCGGTGATCCAAACCATGGGGGATCGCATTCGCGAAGCCCGTCCCATGATCGAGGCGTTTGAGCAAGTCAACAGCCTCGAATCCTTGGTCAAGGAACTCAACCGGCAATTCCGGACCAGTCCGCAGGAGCGCACCGAGGAAACCGACCGTCTGATCGAAGGTCTCCCCATCCTTCAACGAGTCATCGAACAAGCGGAGGCCAGCCTCTCGAGGCGAGGCAAGCCCCCGTCACCAGGCGCGGAGACCCTCTTCGGAGCCGGGACCGAGACGGAACAACAAAAGTATATCACCTTCTCAGAGGGCCGCATTTACCTCATCACGGCTCGCCCCGCCGATCCCTCCCGGGATCACGAAGCCGTCAAACGACTGCGTGAGCTGGTGGCGATCGTCCAATCCGAGGTCCCCGGGATCAACGTCGGCATCACCGGGGAAAAGGTCCTCGCAATCGATGAAATGCGTCAATCACAGATCGACTCGCTCAAGGCATCCTGCGTGTCACTGGTCCTGGTGATGTTGATCTTCGGCTTTTGCTACCAGGAATCGGGGCGGCCGCTCAAGGCCACTCTCTGCCTGCTGTTGGGCCTGGGTTATACCATGGGCTACACCACCCTGGTGGTCGGGCACCTCAATATTCTGACCATTGCCTTCTTCCCCATGCTGATCGGGCTGGCGATTGATTTCGGCGTCCACCTGATCACTCGCTACGAGGAGGAGCTTCGTCACGGCGCAAGCGAACTCGAGGCCATTCGCAAAGCGCTGATCCATACCGGGCAAGGCATCTTCACCGGTTGCCTCACCACCGCCGGGGCCTTCTACGCAATGGCCTTCACCGACTTCAAGGGCGTCCAGGAAATGGGAATCATCACCGGGGGAGGCATGCTCCTTTCGCTGATCCCGATGCTGACCGTGCTCCCCATCCTTCTCCTTCGCGGTCGACAGAACCTTCTCGACCACCACGTCGCTCATCAACCCTGCCCCCGCGCGACCCTGGAGCAAGTCTGGCTCACCCGGCCTCGCCGTTCCCTCCTGATCGGCGTCCTGATCAGCGGGGCGGCGATCACCCAGGCCATGCGGGTCTCCTTCGATTACAACCTGCTCAACATGCAGACCGAGGACCTTCAAGCCGTTCAATACGAGAAAAAACTCATCGCGGAAGCCGAAAAATCGGTGATCTACGCCATCGTGATCGCGGCGTCCATCGATGAGGCGGCCCGCCTCGAGAGCGCCATCGAGCAACTTCCCTCGGTGGCCAGCGTCGATTCGATGACCCGGTTTCTCAGCACTGATCAAACGCGGATGCTGGAAATGATTCGGGCCCTAAAACGAGACGTGGGTTCGATCCGTCTGGCCGAGCCAAACACCAACCCGGTTGACCTGGATGAACTCTCCCAAAGCCTCACCTTCCTTCAAAGCTACCTCTCGCTCGCCGCAAACTCGACGCGGGAGGGTGACCCCAGCTCGCCGTTGGCGGGGCAATTCGAGGCTCTCGAACACGCCGCGAGCCGGCTCCAACGCTCGATCCGCAGGCTCCCTCCCGAAATCGCTCAGGAACAGCTCCACGCCTTTCAAGTCGCGTTCTTCACCGACATTCGAGAGACCTTCCATGCCCTGGCCAACCAGGATGCCCGCGAACCCTTGAGCGTGGCGGACCTCCCGAAGAATCTCCGCGACCGCTTTGTCGGCCGCACCGGACAACACCTGCTGCAGGTCTACCCGAGGGAAAACGCCTGGGAGCGGTCCCACCAGGAAACCTTCGTTCGAGAGCTGAGGGACCTCACCGGCCAATTCGAAGAGCCGCCCGTGGTAACCGGCACCCCCGTCCAGCTCCTGGAATACACAACCTTGCTCAAGCGGAGCTATGAGCAGGCCGCACTCTATGCCCTCGGGGCCATCGCGATTCTGGTCCTTGTCCACTTCCGCTCGATATTCGCCGTGCTGCTCGCCCTGATTCCGGTGGGCCTGGGATCGCTCTGGCTGCTCGGATTCATGGGGATGGCGGAGATTCCTTTCAACCCCGCAAACGTCATGACCCTTCCCCTCGTCGTCGGGATCGGCGTGACCAACGGGATTCATATCCTCAATCGCTACCAGGAGGAACGAAATCCAAGTCTCCTTTCCAAAAGCACGGGAAAGGGCGTGCTCGTCTCGGGATTGACCACGATGGCCGGCTTTGGAAGCCTCACATTGGCAGGCCACCGTGGGATCGAGAGCCTCGGCCATGTCATGACCGTCGGTGTGTTCACCTGCATGGTGGCCGGGCTTGTTATCCTGCCCTGCTTGCTTCAGCTCCGGGTCAAGCCAACACACCAAGGAATACGGGATTCCGAAGAAAGACCTTCGTAAGACGGGGCTTCTTCATTGGTGATGGGACTGGACACGGGACGTTTTGCCAACGACCCAGACTGGGCAAACCCTCCCTCGCCCGTTATTCCCGGTATCGGAAAGGCCAATCCGTACCCCAATTACCCTCCGATACGAATGCTCCCAAGCCATGTGCCGCCCCAAATCATTCAAAGCGTGGATGTCAAACACACCGTTTGTTCCAAAGATGACTCGCTGATGCCACCACTCGGTAGCCCACCCCAAGAGCCCACACCGTTCAACTCTCGGTGGAGAGCTCAACCGTGACGGTGAACCCAGACCAAAACCATCATTTCTTGCATATTGCTTCCTTAAACCCGCCATAGGTCATTCAATTTGATCCGAGTTTCCTTTTTATTAAGACAAGAGTTCAGAGTTCTCCTCCAGAGCGCCCCATTGATTTCACCAATCTTTTTCCATGGCAAGAGTCCCAAAATCCGATTGGTTTTCCTCCCTAAACTCCCTCGGATTAGGTTCTTATCCGATTTTTTATCTTGCATTCAAT
>DEAY01000018.1:0-1987 GCA_002348345.1 Verrucomicrobia bacterium UBA2970 | reverse complement strand
GCGCCTAGAACTCCATAATCCAGCGATTTTTTACTTGAAATTGGAGGTAAGGGGCATCAAGATGCCAGGAAGTTAAAGAAATGAAATCATTAGCCTTAAGTACGTTTGTGGCGATGACGGTGGCGTCGTCGGCTTTTGCCAAGACCAGCGATGTCGCACAAGGACAGTTCAGTGTCAAAGCGCTCCGAAGTATCGCCGAGGAAACCTCAACGGTTGAGTTACCTGCAGCAGCAGTCGACGTCATTCTGGACGCGCCTGAAGCCAGCCGGGAGCGAATCGCTGTTCGAACCGTTCGAATCTTTCTTACCTCAAAGCGCTCGCTAGCGCCGAGTTTGGTGGGTGCGATCTCGGCGAACACCCCAGAACTAGCGCCGGCAGTCGTTGAGGCGGCCATTCAACTCTTTCCCGAGAATGCTTATGCGATCGTCCGGGCCGCCGTAAGTGCTGCTCCCGATTATTCCGTGGCTATCGCCCTCCGCGGCGTCAAAGCATTCCCTGAGCATGCAGGGAGTGTTGTCACTGGTGTGCAGCGAGGTAATCCAGCTGGAGCGGAAACCTTCGGGAACTTTGTTCAGGCGGTTCGAGATGGGGGACAGCGGGTCTTTTCGGAGGATGACGCTATCGTCACCTTCAAATACACTATTGGTTCCTCCAGTCAGGCCACCGGGGATGATGTTGTCATTGAGGTAGTTGTAGATACTGATACTGGAGAGGCCTCAATCAAGGCACCTGTTGATGTAGCAGTTGAGCAGAAAGTTTTTCTGGGCGTCGAAGCAAAAGAAACAGTAGTGAACGGTGAAACAGTCGTTGTTTTTGAAGAACAGACGACGGTTGTTACCGCACCCGATGGTACTACAACTGAGGTGCCCGTTACGGTAGCCCCTGAGAGCAAGATCGGTGTGGAGATTACCGGAGCGGATGCATTCGACATTATTTCTCGAGTCTTGGATACGAACAGTGTGTTCGTAAAGGAAGTTGTTGTTGAAGCCTATACCCAATAGTGGTAAACGGCTCAAATCAGAACTACCAAACCCTGCCTGAAGGCAGGGTTTTTTTTTACCTTTACGGCATATCAAATCCGAAACGTGAATCACTCAAGTCCTATTCAAAGATCGTTAGTAAAACCCACTGCTGATACTCCGGAATGCGAACCTAGTGAATAATCCTGGACCATCGTATCTCCACCAGACCTTGATCAGCCGAGCATCAGAAACTTCCCTCACCCAATCTCGTGACAGTTCTCGCAACAGACCGGGATGCTGCTTGATGGTGCTCGACCCCGCTCGCTAGCCAGTTCAACGTTTTTGGCCTTCCTCTTACCGTGCGCCACCGCGTCATTTGGTGAGATGTTGGCCACATTTCAGCTCGCTGCCTAAACCATCAGCACCTAACTCATTCCAACCTTAATTTTCATCATCAGCCACCGGGATAGGCGATGTGATGATCCGACGATAGAGCGCAAACTCGCTTTCCAACCATTTTGATTTGGGAAAACAGTTTGCCCTCGGTTGGGCCCTTTCATTCTGGAGAAGCTCATCCACCTGGTTCGCCAACAAGAGTGCTGACCCCTCCTTCAGCCTCCCTTGCGGAAACATCGCGGCCAGCACCTCGCCCGTGCCGCCTCGATCGTAACCCGCGGCGGGCACACCCAAGGCCAGGGCTTCCAAAACCGTTCGCCCGAACGATTCCGGTTTCGTCGAGAGATTCAAAACCAACCGGGCACTGGAGAAAACCTCTCGAACATCCGGGCGATAGCCGATCATCGTCACCCGCTTCTCCAGCCCGAGCTGTTTCAGCAGCGAACGCAGCTCTTCCACGTAGGGACCGTGTCGGGGACTCGCATCCCCGACAATGAGCCCGTGGAGATCGGGCCAACGCGTACAGAGCTCTCCCAGCATGCGAATGAAATCCAGGTGCCCCTTGAGCCGGGTGATGCGCCCTGGAAGAACGATCAACCGCTTGCCCTTGAACTGCGGAAATTCCTTCT
>DEAY01000072.1 GCA_002348345.1 Verrucomicrobia bacterium UBA2970 | reverse complement strand
GTCGAACCCACGATCTCATCCGAAGTCATTCTCGAAGAGCCGGGGGAGCGCGAGGTCGCCTCGGTTTCGCCCAACGTCGATGAGACGCTCCCTCCAGAAGGGGGTCGACCAGAGGCCCCGGAACCGGTGGTCCCGTCGGTGGAAACGCCGGTGCCTAACACAGAATCGGAAAGCGGAATGGAGCTCGTTGAATACCGCATTACTGCAGGGGATCGCTTGTATTCGCTTTCTCAAGAGTATGGCACCACCGTGAATGCAATTTTGGCGGCGAATCCCGGTTTGGATCCTCGAAAACTGCGCGTGGGCAAACCAATTTCAATCCCAAGGAACACCGTGGCGCCGGCACCGGTGGGGGCCTCAAATGGATCGATGGTCTCGAGTTCAGGAGCTCGCCAGTATCAGGTAAAGAGAGGGGATACCCTCATCCGAATCGCAGGGGAGCACGGGGTTTCCCTGAGTGCGCTTCGGAAGGCGAACCAGCTGAGTTCAGATCTCATTCTCGTTGGCCAGAGCCTCAAGATTCCTGTGGCCGAGGTGGCGTCTGCGTCAGGTCAATAGAGGGATGTTTGATGGCGGGGAGTGATCCACGAATGACCATGAGAACGGCAACGATGTTCCTCGTCCTGGCGGTGGCCGGATTGCTCACGTTCGGGATGGTGATGCTCTACAGTTCCGTCCTCTATGGGGGAGATCATTCCTTTCTCATCAAGCAGCTCATTTGGTCGGCCCTGGGATTCTTGTTGTGCATGCTGATGGCACTGTCTGATTATCGGTTACTGAAGACCTGGTTCTGGGTTCCTCTTTTGTTATCTGGGACGCTTCTCGCGTTGGTGCTTCATCCCGAGTTCGGGAGCCGGATCAATGGCGCGCGTCGTTGGTTTGTGGTGGAAGGATTTAGTTTTCAACCCTCTGAAGTGGCCAAACTGGCCCTGATTGTCTTCATTGCTTGGTATGGGGATCGCTACCGGCGTTTTATCCCAGAATTCTGGCGCGGATTGGTGGTGCCGGGGCTCGTGATCGGGACCATCCTTGGCTTGATTTTTGTTGAGCCGGATCGAGGAACGACCGTCCTTTTGGCAGCGGTTTCGGTGGTGATGCTCATGGTGGCTGGGGCTCGGTGGCGGTATGTGATTCCGATCTTGGTGACGGGAACCACCGCGTTGGTGATTTCGTTGATCATCGATCCGATTCGGAGCGAGCGGCTCAAGGCCTGGTTGAATCCTGAGGCGATGAAGGATGGAGTGGGCTACCAGGTCTGGTTGTCACTGCTGGCCTTGGGCTCGGGTGGGATCGAGGGCTTGGGGTTGGGCAACGGGCGGCAGAAACTGGGCTTCCTTCCTTTGAAGGAGAGTGACTTCATTTTTGCCATCATTGGGGAGGAGCTCGGGTTGGTGGCCGGATTGGCGGTGATCATGGCGTTTGTCGCGTTGATCATCGCCGGTGTTTTTATTGCGGCAAAGGCTCGAGATAATTTTGGATTCCTGTTGGGAACTGGCATCACCTTTCTTTTGGGGCTTCAGGCCTTCATTAACATTGGTGTCGTCACCAATACCTTACCCAACAAGGGGCTCGCATTGCCTTTCATTAGTTATGGTGGCTCGAGTCTTCTCATGATGCTCGTGAGTGTTGGCGTCCTGATGAGTATTGCTCGAGGAGGTCATGAGGAATCGGATTCGCCCGTCCTCGTCGATTCCGACCAATTTCTCTCGGAACCTGAAACCGTCGGGGCCATCTCGTGAGTAATCAGGAATCGACCATGCGAATCGCGATTGCCTGCGGTGGCACAGGGGGCCACTTCTTCCCGGGGCTCGCCGTGGGGGCTGAGTGCGGCCGGCGTGGCGCTGAGGTGATGTTGATCGCCTCTAAGAAGTCGGTCGACCAAGAGAGCGCTCAAGGCGAGTTTGAGGCCAAGGTGCGTTTCCTACCCGCGGTAGGATGGATGCGGGGCCGTCGCGTCGGGTTCGTTCTCGGACTGATTCGTTCCCTCCTGCAGTGCGGGTTGTGGTTTCGAGAATGGCGTCCTCATCGGGTCCTGGTCATGGGGGGATTTACCAGCCTAGCGCCGGCCTTGATGGGACGGTGTTTCGGCGCTCGAGTCTACCTTCATGAAGCCAATGCCATTCCGGGGAGAGCCAATCGCCTCCTGTCCCGAATCTGTCATCGGCTCTATGTTGGATTCCCCGTTGCCAGGAGCGCTTTCCCGGGAGCGGAGGTGTTTGCCACGGGGACGCCCGTTCGCGAGGAGTTCGGCCAACCCCTGGGAGCGAACCATGCCGAGGCATTGGGTCTCCGGCCGGAAGCACCGATTCTGCTGGTGATGGGGGGAAGCCAGGGGGCGAGGGCGATTAATGAGTTGATGCTGGAGGTGGCCCCTCTCTTGTCAGCGCGGCATCCGTCGCTTCAATACATTCACCTGACCGGACGGCAGTCTAGCATCGAATTGAAGGTGATGTATCAGCGAATTGGTGCCCGCTTTCATCTCGCCGAGTTCGCCCGAGAGAGCTCGATCCTGGTGCGTCTGGCGACCGCCGTCCTTTCGCGAGCGGGGGCGTCTAGCGTTTCCGAGTATGCTGTGTCGGGACTGCCGGGGCTCTTGATTCCCTATCCATCCGCTGTTGATGATCACCAACGGTTCAATGCAGAAGCGTTCGTTCGCGACGGAGCCGCCCTCATGCTGAGCCAGTCAGAAGCGGTTCCCGAACAGGTGGCCCAGCGACTCGAATCGCTGCTCTTTGATCAGAGCACTCGAATTTCGATGAAGGCTGCCTTGGGGCGTTGGAGTTCAGCCAACGCGGCGAGTCGGATCGTGGATGATCTCCTTGGGTCGCCGGAAAGCGAAACCGTGTCCGGTGGAGAGTCAAGTCAGCCCGGAACGCCGAAGGGTTCCGGAGGACGTCGGGAAAACAGTCGATGGGATTTTGAGGGATGGCAAACCCAGATTTAAGATGACGCCTCAAGAGATCGCAACATGGCTTCTAGAACGTGAGCGGGGGACCCCGGTATTCCTGGTGGGAATCTCCGGTTGTGGCATGGCTTGTTTGGGGCACCTGCTTCTCGATTTGGGGTTTGAGGTGGTTGGGTCGGACCTTGCTTGGAACGAGGTCTCGCGAGGGCTTGCCGATCGAAATGCGGTGATTCATCGAGGGCACTCGGAGGCTCAGTTGATGCGAGCCAACCCGGCCTTTGTCGTTTATTCGTCTGCGATTCCGAAAGACAATCCTGAGATCCTGGCTGCCCGTTCCCAAGGCATTCCCACCCTAAGACGCGCGGAAGTGCTCTCTGCCCTTATGACGACCCAAAAGGCGATCTGCGTTGCGGGGATGCACGGGAAGACGACCACAACAGCGCTCTTGTCATTTGTCCTCAATGAGCTCGCCGTCCAACCGAGCTATGCGATTGGAGGGGACGCCGTGCAGTTTGGGGTGCCCGCTCGATACATTATTCCCGAAGCATTGAGTGATGATAGCCAGGATCGGCCCTTGCCTTGGTTCGTGTCCGAGGTTGACGAGAGTGACGGAGGGTTAGAAGCCTTCAACCCGCTGGATGCAATCCTGCTCAATGTTGATGATGAGCATCTCGACTACTTCGTCAGTGTCGATCGGATTCATGCTGAATTTACAGCCCTCGTCAAACGAACGACCGGGCGGGTGGTGTTTTGCGCGGACGATGCCGGCCTTGCCAAGATTGGCGCGGGCCATGTTCAAGGGAGATCATTTGGGTTTCACCCCCTTGCGGATTACCGGATCGAACTGCGTTCCTTCGATAGCGCTCAGCCGTCAATCGAGCGCTTCGAGATATGGAAGGGCAATCAGTTGATGGGAGAGTTTACGCTTCAACTGGCGGGCCGGGCCAATGTTTCCAATGCGACGGCAGCCATTGTCTGGTTGCTCGAGCAGGGTTTCAGTGCGGGGGTTATTTCAGGGGCGCTCTCAAAATTCAAAGGGGTTCGACGGCGTCAGGAGCTCGTCTTTTCAGACTCGCGCTATCGTGTGATTGATGACTACGCCCATCATCCCACCGAGATTCGGGAGACGATCCAAGCGGTGCGGCGTTATGGTCCGCAACGATTGATTGCGGTCTTTCAGCCGCATCGCTACACACGGACAGAAGCCTTAATGGATGGGTTCGCGACCTGTTTCAGAGGAGTCGATCAGGTTTGGTTGACGGAGATCTATGGTGCTCATGAAACGCCCATCCCAGGGGTTTCCGGACGGGCGTTGGCCGACGCGTTGTCGGCTCAAGGCAGCGAGCCTGTTTATGAGCCGTCACTGGATCGTTTGCGTCAGCGGCTAGCGGGGGAACTTCGGTCTGGGGATCTGGCTTTGTTCCTCGGGGCTGGGGAAATCACCCTGGCGGCGCGCCAACTGGCGGCGGAGTTGGGGGTGCCCCCTTCTCCGGTCGTGGCTGAGTTTGTTTCCCGTTTGCGGGCGGCATTGGGTGGGGGGAGTGAACTTCGATTGAACGAGCCCCTGGCCAAGCGGACGACGCTTCGGGTGGGCGGTCCGGCCGACGTCTACCTCGAGCCCGTTTCCCTTGCCGATCTTTCCACCGCGCTAAAACACGCCCGAGATCACGAGGTCCCCGTCTTTGTCTTGGGGAGAGGGTCCAATCTATTGATCCGCGATCGCGGCATTCGGGGCCTCGTGATCTCTCTGACCCAGCCGGTCTTCTCGGAAATGATCGTCGAGGGGGATCGGATCATTTGCGGGGCGGGGGCCCGCCTTCGTGTGGTGGCTGCCGAGGCGCGGCGGGTCGGGTTGACCGGGCTGGAGTTCTTGGAGGGCATTCCGGGCACACTCGGGGGAGCCCTGCGCATGAATGCTGGTGCCATGGGCTCCTGGATGTTCGATCTCGTGGAGTCGATTAAGTTTATCGATTATTGCGGTCAGATTCACGAGCGGTCGGTGGAAGGGCTCCATGTGGAATACCGGGGCTGCCCCCTGCTCAGAAGCCATTTTGCGATTGAGGCCGTTCTCCGGGGTCAAGTGTCGTCGGTTGAAGCGGTTCGAGAGCGGATGAGTCGGTTCAGCGCCAAGCGCTGGGAGTCTCAACCGGCCGCGCCAAGCGCAGGTTGTATTTTCAAGAACCCGGGTCCCCTTCCGGCAGGAAAGTTAATCGATGATTTAGGGCTCAAAGGGACGCGTGTCGGAGGGGCTTCGGTCTCGGAGGTTCATGGAAACTTCATCGTCAATGATGGCACGGCGAGCGCGGATGACGTGCTGAAGTTGATTGAGTTGATCAAGGATCGCGCTCGTTTGAGCCGAGGCATCGAACTCAGAACGGAAGTTCAGATTGTGGGGGGATGAAGAAGCCTTGGAACATCGTGGTCATGCGAGGCGGTCCCTCTGAGGAACGAGCCGTTTCTCTCAACTCGGGTCAAGCGGTTATCGAGGCGCTCAAATCATTGGGGCACGTTGTGACCGACGTGGACCCGCGTCCTGGGGACTGGAAGCTACCGGAGACCACCGATGCCGTTTTCTTGGCTCTCCACGGGACCTACGGTGAGGATGGAACAATCCAGAGAGAGCTTGAAGCCGTAGGCGTGCCCTACACTGGATGCGGCCCTGAAACGAGTGCGCTTGCCTTTGACAAGGCCCGATCGAAGGCGGCCTTCGAAGCCGGAGGCGTCCCGACGGCTCCCTACGTCATTTGCGGGCAGGAAGAACGAGAAGCCCCTACTCATTTGGGGTTGCCTCTTGTCATCAAACCCGCCCGGCAGGGATCGAGTGTTGGGATTGAGATGTTGCGGGATTGGAGCGATTGGCCGGGGCAGCTCGATCGAGCGCTTGCCTTTGGAGGAGACGTGGTGATCGAGCCGTTCATCGAAGGCAGGGAAATCACGGTTGGGGTGCTTGAAGGCGAGGCGCTTCCGATCGTTGAAGTTTGTCCGAAGCAAGGGTTTTACGATTACCATCACAAGTATACCGCCGGGGCGACCGAGTATGTTTGTCCCGCATTGTTTCCTGATTCCGTCAGAATCGGGATCGAGCAGGCTGCCCTGGCCGCCATGGCGGCCGTCGGTGGCGGAATGTATGCCCGGGTCGATTTCATGGTTGGGGAAGACACGATTTATGCTCTGGAAGTCAATACCCTGCCCGGAATGACCGCCACCTCGCTACTCCCCAAGGCGGCGGCGGCGAAGGGGATCTCATTTCCGGAGCTTTGCGAACGACTTGTGGGGCTGGCATTAGCCGGCCGGGGGCAACCCATTACGTGATAGAAATGTGGTTTAGGAAAGAAAAAGGCAAAAAGAAACGCCGATCCAAACAACTGGATGTTAAGGCGCGGCGCCGGGTGCTCTGGTACGAGCGATTCAGTGTCATGGGCCGAACGATGGCATTGGTCTTGAGTGCGGCGATGCTCCTGTGGGTGGGTTGGAAGGGGGTCCTGGTGACCGTGGACCTTTTCTTGCTGGAGAACGACGCCTTCGCCCTGCGCCGTTTTAAGTTGGAGACCAACGGTCGCCTGAAGGCTGATCAAGTTCTCAAATGGGCGGACGTGGGTTCCGGTGACAATCTGCTCGACTTGGATCTTGCTCAGATCAAGCGGAATCTGGAGATGGTCCCGATGATATATGATGTCGCGGTCGAACGGGTATTGCCGGATCGCCTCAAGGTGAGCCTCAAGGAACGTCGCCCCGTTTTAAAGACGTTTTTCCTGAGTCCCGGTCATGGGACATCGCGAATCGTGATGAAGCCCTACATGATCGACGAATTCGGCTTCGTGCTCAGCCCGCCGTCGGAAAATAAAGGTGAACTCTCACGCCAGGATTTTTGGATGAAGCTTCCGGAATTGACGGGGTTGACGGGACTTCGTTTGGTCCCTGGCCAGGTCGCCGAATCAACCCAAGTGGCATTGGCCATTCAAACCTATCTCGCCTATCGGAAGTC
>DEAY01000149.1:3094-3227 GCA_002348345.1 Verrucomicrobia bacterium UBA2970 | reverse complement strand
CGTTTGACCAGTTCCTGCCCCCGAACCTCGGAGAAGTCCACAGCATCCTCGGTCGGCGATTGCAGGAGATCGCTGTGCTCGAGGTGCAGGGGCGGGATGGAATCGTTTGCCTCCAGAAAGTCGATGGCCTGGC
>DEAY01000149.1:2584-2754 GCA_002348345.1 Verrucomicrobia bacterium UBA2970 | reverse complement strand
GAGATTCTTGAGCGGGTAAACATTCAACCCCTTGACGACGGCCGCTTCGGGGGCGTTTTCAGAGGGAACTAGGAGCCCTTTTTTTCCGCTGGACCGGGCGCGAAGGGCAATGGGCAGGACGCCCTTTACCGGGCGCACGCGACCGGTGAGGGCAAGTTCGCCCGCCAGGA
>DEAY01000149.1:0-2223 GCA_002348345.1 Verrucomicrobia bacterium UBA2970 | reverse complement strand
GTCGGTTGCCACCAGCATCCCAACGGCAATTGGGAGATCGAAGCTCGGGCCCTCTTTTCGGAGATTGGCCGGCGCGAGATTGATGGTGGTTTTGCCATTGGGAAACCGGAAGCCGCTGTTCGAAATCGCGGTCGATACGCGATCGCGGGATTCCCGAACCGCGGCGTCCGGAAGGCCGACGATGAGGATTCTTGTGTCGCCCCAACCTGCATTGACCTCGACCTCAATGGGGAAGGCGTCGACTCCGGTCACGGCAGCCGAATAGACTTTTGCTAGCATTTTGTCCTTTAATACTAGAAGTCTAAACGGTTATTAAAGAATAAATATTATAAATACTTCTTAAATGGGGGTGGAGTGTCGATCCGGGGATTCAAGGCTTGGATTCCGATCTCCGCTCGGTAGGGATGATCTCAAAGACGTAGCCGTTGGGATCTCGAAAGAAAAACCGCTCAAAGGGGGTTTCTCGTTTTGGCTTGATGAGTTCGGCTCCATTGGCTTTGAGTTTCTCCTTGATGCCTTCGAATTCGCTCTGGGGAAACGCCACTGCCATGTGCCGACCGAATTCCTCCTCGTAGCGGGAGGGATGGAACTCCGGGGAGTGTACGATATGAAGTTCCTGGTCGGGAGCGACCTGGAGCCAGGCCGCGTCGACGTCGATGTTTCCCGGACGATGGACTGGGGTCCAGCCGAGCGTTTGTTCAAAGAAGCTTTTCGTCGCCTGAACATCTCGAGTGGCGAGGGTGAGGTGTGCAAATCCCATGATGAGTCAGTGTGAAATCCTAGAGCTTTGATTTCAACCATAGAAGCGACTCCTGAAACCAGCCGAACTCCAGCAACCCCTGGATATGGGACCATTCGGCGAAGAGCAGGATGAGGAAGAACGCGCTCCAGCGAACCCAGAGGCTGCGGGTGGATGGTTTCTTCCCCAGGTAAAGCCAGCTTGCCAGGTTCACGGTGAAGGCCATGCCAAGTAAGCCAAGGGTGACCAATTCGCTGGCGGGTCGAGATCCGATCTGGAGATTGCCAAGCCGGATGCTCGTGGCGGCAGGAACCCCGATCAGGACGAGGATCAGGAGCATGAGGTTGAAGGAATGGATGGCGAAGCGTCCCATCGCTGGGCACGATGCCATGTTGTTGACAATTGGCAACGATGGATCTCAGGCATGGCGTTTGCCCCGGTTGTTCATCCAGAGTCGACTTTCTCGTTGATGGTGGAGGCGATTGAGGTAGGGTCGCGGCGTGGGGTCTTCGATCGATTCATTGGGCATCATTGCTGGCAGTCATTCGTTGCCGCTTGAAATTGCTCGACGTGCTCGGGCCGATGGTGTCGGCCGCCTGGTTGGCATTGGGTTTGAAGGGGAGACGAGTGCCGAGATGGGAGATCTCGTTGATGCCATGGGTTGGGTCAAGGTGGGGCAGCTTTCAAAGTTGATTCGATTCTTTAAGAAAGAGGGAGTGACCCGGTGTGTCATGGGCGGACAGATCGCCCCCAAGAATCTCTTCAAGATTCGGCCGGATTTGCGGGCGAGTGCGCTGCTCCTTCGCTTGAAGGAACGGAATGCTCACACCATTTTTGGGGGCATCGCCGATGAACTGGAGAAGGATGGCATCGAGTTAATGGAAGCCACCCCTTGGTTGAGGTCACTGATGCCGGGGCCGGGGTTCCAGATTGGCTCTCGATTGAAACCGGATCAGCAGAACGATTTGGCGTTCGGGGCACGAATCGCCAAGGAAGTTTCTCGGCTGGAGATTGGGCAGAGTGTGGTGGTCAAAGAGGGAACGGTCCTGGCGGTCGAAGGATTTGAGGGCACCGACCGCTGTTTGCGGCGAGGGGGGGAACTGGCCGGAAAGAAGGGAGGGGCCATTGCCGTGAAAGTGGCGAAACTCGACCATGACATGCGCTTTGATATCCCCTGCGTGGGAGAGGCGACGATTCGGACCTGCGTGGAATCGGGGATCACCGTTCTTGGGATTGAAGCGAGCCGAGTGATTGTCCTCGAGCGGGCCAAGATCGAGGCTCTCCTCGCGAAGCATCGCATGGCCCTGATCGCCGTGTCGGTCTAGCCTCGATCGGGAGAGGAGGGCGTTTCGGGATGCTTGCCGGCCCTGGGTGGCGAGGGCATGAGCGATCTTCTCAAGGGCGCATATCGGGCGGAGCGTTGCAGAAACGCGTCCCGATGGGTGTTTGATTTCCGATGGGGCCTTTTCCGATGAGGCCTTTTC
>DEAY01000258.1 GCA_002348345.1 Verrucomicrobia bacterium UBA2970 | reverse complement strand
AGAGACCTAGGATTTTCTGGGGCGCCGAATCGGCTCCAACAGGGGGATTGCCACTACCATCAGCTTACTGAAGCTCCCGAGATAGAACGAGGGCTCGGGCATCACCGTGAAACTTTCACTGCTGCGAAAGAGCCCCTCGATTCCCAACTGAAACGGGGCCTCCAAAACAAACCGACGACTTGAGCCCCATGATCGAGAGCAAACCACATCCGCAGACGGCACCATCCAAACCCCAATAACAAATCTTGCACGCCGCCCCAAAAGCACTGAAACTCTTCCAGCCTGGCATTCTCAAAGCAGAGTTGAGCAATCAAGACAACGGGACAAAATGCAACATCGTGCGGCCATTCCACCCGAACGAGCACCATCTGGCCGCTGCGGCTTGGTTCCCTTCATCCTTCTCCTGGGGGCCCTGAGCTCGACCTTTTTGTCCGCCAGTGACCTCCAGCCGATTGGCCACTGGGAGTTTCGGTCCGACCGTCAACAGGGATCCAGCAAGTTCATCAGCGTGGCGGGACAGTCCGGCCGGATCGTCGGCCAACTCACCTTCGCTAACGATCCCCCACCTGCCCAAATGGTGCTCGGGGGGCGAGGTCGACTCTCCCTGGCGGAAGGCCTTTCGAGCGACATCTCCCTTCCGAAAGAAGCCATGACGGCAACCGCCTGGGTTCGAATCTCCAAGCCGACGGCCTGGGGGGGCATTCTCTCCGCCGTCCAGGACAATGGTAGCGATGAACGGGGCTGGGTACTGGGTTACCAAGGATCAACGTTTTCATTCGCACTGGCCACGGCGCACGCAAACCACCTGACCTATCTCACCACCGGGGAGAGTTTTGAGCTGGATCGTTGGTACCACCTGGCCGGCACCTATGATGGGACGGCCCTGCGCATCTATCTCAATGGCCAACTCAAGAATGAATCCGACGCCCAACAGGGCCCGATTCTTTACCCCGACCGCTTATTCTACGAGATCGGCGCCTACCACGATCGGGACGAGAACTTCGCCATGAACGGGGCGCTTCACGAGATTAAGCTGTTTGATCGTGCCCTCTCAGCCGACGAGTTAAGGGAAGAATTTCAGGAAAAAGGGGACCTGAGCAGGCCGGTTCCCCCTCCCAACTGGCTCCCCATCGCGGCCGGTCCGTATGTCGATTGGATCGATCGAACCACCGTTCAACTCACCTGGGAAACCGACCAAGCCATCCCCGCGCGGGTGGAAATCCATCATCCCCGGGGGGAAGTCAGCTTGATCGAGCAATCCAGTCTCAAAAAGAACCATCGCCTCGTTCTCGAGAACCTCGATCCCCTGGTCGAATACGAATACCGCATTCTCGGCGACCAGACGGGACCCAGTCCCAGTGTGAGTCCCCTCTACCGTTTCGATGCGACCTTCTTTTACACTCCGGAGAAAAACCTACCAGACCTCGCCGGTGAAAGCGTCTCGGCCCTGGCAGAACGAACCGCCCGCCGGATTCTAAACCATACCGGCGTTCGCCAGGGCTACTGCGTTGTTCTTGGCGCTGATCAGGGCGACCTCGCACTCGAGTTGATTCGTCAGAGCGATTTGAAACTGCTCATCGTTGAATCGGACCCCGATCGAGTGAATCGCCTGCGCCGGCGCCTCGACCGGGCCGGAGTCTACGGCGTCCGAGCGAGCGTCCATCCGATGGCGGGCGAGACCCTCCCCTTCGGCGCTTATCTCGCCAATCTCGTGGTTTCCGAGTCCCTGAGTCTCGCGGGGCGCTGGCCCGATTACGCCTTTGAGGAAGTTTATCGCATTCTTCGCCCGGCCGGCGGCATTCTTTACTGGGGCAACGAAGCCCCCTCGCCCTCTCTGGTCCGCCAGATTCAAAAATGGATTCCTCCCTCGCACGCCTCTCGGCCCCAAGTCAGTCATCAGGAGGGGACCTGGATGGCGTTACGGCGCATCGCCCTGGATGGCGCGGGCGAATGGACCCATCAGTACGCCTCCCCGGACAACTCCTCCTGCAGCAAAGACGAATTGGTCCAAGGCGATCTGGGGGTCCTCTGGTGGGGCGATCCCGGTCCCCGCCCCATGCCCGATCGAGGCGGGCGCAACCCGGCGCCCCTCTCCGTCAACGGCCGTCTCTACGTTCAGGGCGACCGCGTTCTCTTCGGCATGGATGCCTACAACGGGAGCGTCCTTTGGAGCAAATCCATTCCTGAAATCCGGAGAGCCAACGTTCCCCGGGATTCCAGCAACATGGTGGCAGGTGGTCAGAACCTCTACCTCCTTCAAGGCCGCTACTGCCTGGCCATCGATGGCCAATCCGGCACCATCAACCGAAAGCATGAGGTCTCCGGCCATCAACCCGGCACGCCCCGACTCTGGGGCTACCTCGCCCACCTCGACCCTCTCCTCGTCGGCACCAGTATGAAGCCGGGCCCTCGCTACACCGGTGACGACGGAGAATGGTATGAGGATTTTACCCCCGACGAAGTCTCCCGAGTCACGAGCGTCCGAATCTTTGGTTACGACCAAGATTCGGGCGAGGAGCGTTGGCGGTATGAAAAAGGGGTCATCATCAACTCAACCATCACCATCGCCGAGGGCATGATCTTTTTCCTCGAGAGTCGCTCCCCCGAAGCCCTCGAGGTCCCGACCCATCGCCTTCACCCCGACCTTCTCCGGGACGTGCAACTGGTTTGCCTCGACCTCAACAGCGGCCAAACCCGTTGGGAACGGTCCCAGGACTTCAGCAAATGCGAGTTCATGGTCTACATGAGTTACGGGAACGATACCCTCGTCGTCACCGGAACCGACCGGGACAAACAATATCACACCTTCGCCTTCAACACGAAGGAAACGGAAGGTCAAGGCGGGGGAGAGCTCGAACCGCTTCAGGTCCCCGGCACGCTCCTCTGGTCGGAATCCCACAAGGAGGACAAGGGACACCACAGCGGGCACCTCCAACATCCGGTCATCATTGGAGACACCTTCTATTCCGATCAGCGCGCCTTTTCACTCAGGGAGGGGAAACTGCTGCGGACGGATCTGCCCGAGCGGCGCGGCTGCGGGACCATGTCAGCGGCCCAAAACAGCATCTTTTTCCGGCACTATTTTCACAGTCAGTGGGATCTCAAGAGCGATCGCCGAATCCAATTCGAAGGGCTCCGCTCTGGATGCTGGCTGGGGATGATTCCCGCCAATGGACTTCTCCTCGCCCCGGAGGCCAGCGCGGGCTGCTCATGCGCCAACGCCATTCAAACCAGCGTGGGTTACATCCCCCACCACCTCGACCCGGGCCGCATGAAATCCCGGTAAGGGCCGGCAACCGCCCCCCTCAGTCCTGCCGCCAGGTCTCCCCATTCGGGAAAGGAATTCCCTCCGTCATGCTTTTCCGGACTTCTCCTTGCGCCCGGAGGCCTGGCAACTAAACTGCCGGCCCGCATGGCTCATTCGCTGAATCCAGAACAATCGCGCGCCGTCCGCACGATTGAGGGCCCGGTGTTGATTCTCGCCGGCGCGGGAACCGGGAAGACCAGGGTGATCACCCATCGAATCGCCCGCATGCTCACCCAGGGGATTGCCCCAGAGAACATTCTCGCCGTCACGTTCACCAATAAAGCGGCCCGGGAAATGCAATCCCGCGTCTCCAAGCTTCTTCCTCGGCGTCGACCCCGCCAGGACGACGGCACCAAGGACCCGCCGAAAAGGCCGACCATCTGCACCTTTCATTCGTTGGGCGTGCGCATCCTCCGCCGCCACATTCAGGCGCTGGGATACAAACGCAACTTCGTCATCTACAGCCAATCCGATCAGCTGGGTGTCATCAAAAAGATTCTCAGCCATATGGGAGGCCATGCGGAAAAGCCGGATCCCGCCTCCGTGCTCGCGCTCCTGAGCCGCTACCGCAACCAAGGGGAAGGGGGAGAAGAGCCGTTCGCCGACGAACAAAGCCGGGCGCTTGCTCAACGGATCGAGGCGCGCTACGTGGACGCCCTGAAGGCGTGTAATGCGGTTGATTTCGACGACCTGATTCTTCTCACCCTCAAGCTCCTTCGAAGTCAGCCCGAAGTATTATCCGCCTGCCGGGAACGGTATCGCTATGTCATGGTCGATGAGTATCAGGATACCAACGCGAAACAATTCGAACTCATCCACCTCCTCACCGCCGAGCACCGCAATCTCTGTGTGGTCGGGGATGACGATCAGAGCATCTATGGCTGGCGAGGCGCGGAGATCGCGAACTTGTTGGAGCTTGACCGTTATTATCCCGAAGTCACCACCATCAAGCTGGAGCAGAACTATCGGTCCACGAACGCCATTCTCAAGGCTGCCAACGCCGTGATTCGTCACAATACCCGCCGGAAAGAAAAAACGCTGTGGTCGGAAAAGGGCATGGGAAGTCGCATCCAGCTTGCCAGCTACGCCGATGATGAGGAGGAGGCGCGGAGTGTGGTTGAAGAGATTGATTTTCGCCGGCTCGCCAAGAAAATCCCCTGGAAAGACCACGCCATTCTCTTCCGCACCAATCAACAATCTCGCGTCCTTGAAACCGCCCTCCGGAACGCCAAGATCCGCTACCGTCTGGTGGGAGGCCAGAGTTTTTTCGACCGACGCGAGATCAAGGAGTTCGTCGCCTACCTCAAGACGGTTCTGAATCCCCACGACGACATCAGCCTGCTGCGGATCGCCAATGTGCCGGCGAGAGGGATCAGCGACAAGACGGCTCAAACCCTCCTCGCCCTCAGCCAAGAACATCGTTGCTCTGTTTTTGAGATCATGGGGCGACTTCAAGTTCACAGTGAACTGAGCCGGCAAGCCATCAACGGAATCGGCGAACTCAATCGATTGATCCACCACTTTCATCTCGCCCTAGAACAACCCGGATTGTCACTGACGTCCTGGGTCGAAACGTTGCTCGAGGACACCCGCTACCTGGAGGAACTTAGGAGAAGTGAAAAAGACCCGGCCGTGGCCGATTCACGGATTCAAAACATCCGCGATCTGATCGCCAGCATCGATTCCTCACCGACCTCGCGACTCCCTCATCAGCAACTGGAAGCGTTTCTCGAGGACCTGACGCTCGACGCGGACCGGTTAACCGAGAAGGAAGACACGGGCGATCAAGTGACCCTTATCACGACCCATAGCTGCAAAGGACTGGAATTCCCTCATGTTTTTCTCGTGGGGGTCGAGGAAGGGTTGCTCCCGCATTCCCGCTCGCGCGTCGAGGGAACCCTGGAAGAGGAGCGCCGCCTCTTCTACGTCGCCCTCACCCGAGCGATGAGTTCGCTCGTGCTGAGCATTTGCCATTCCCGAAAGCGTTACGGGGAAAAAACACCCTGTCATCCTTCCCCGTTTCTCGCCGAGATTCCCGAGGAATGGGTCGAACACAGGGATGAGGCCAACCGAGCTCCGGTTGAACAAGCCGTGGGCAAGAGCCTGTTCGGTTCCATCAAGGACGCCATTCAATAGCCGATGGCCACTCCCCCTAGCCGACCTCCCGATCTGGACGGACCCCTTCGCCCCCCCCGGCCGGAGAGTCCGTCAGCGCTCAAGGGGATTCTGATCACCGAGGAAGAGTTGAGGGATCGCATCCAACAACTGGCCAAAGACATCAATCGGGTCTACCGGGAGGAGTCCGTTGTGGTGGTTGGCGTTCTCAGCGGTTCCATTCTCTTTTTCGCCGATCTCATTCGGCAGATCCGGTCTCCCTTGGAAATCGATTTCGTGGGAATCTCGAGCTACCGGACGGGAACCACGGCCGGTCGCCTCGAGACGACCAAACCCGTGACCACCGAATTGAAAGGAAGGCGCGTACTGGTGGTGGACGACATCCTTGATGGAGGCAACACCTTGACCGCCGTCAAGAACACCCTCCGCCCCTTGCAAGCGAGTGAAATCCGATGCTGCGTCCTGCTCGAGCGCTCGGACCGCCGGGTTCAGCCGGTCCAGGCCGATTTCGTGGGCTTCCGCATCCCCGATTACTTCGTCGTGGGATACGGATTGGACTATGGGGAAAAGTATCGTAATCTCCCGTATGTGGGTGTGTTAGACGAATCGCTGCTTTCCTCGACGAGGGATACTTGAATGAGGATCAAGGTCACATTCTACTCCTATTTCAGGGAATTGGCGGGCACCGAAACCGTCTCGCTCGACTGCACCGAATCGTGTCTACTGGGAGAACTGGTGACCCAGGTTCAAGACCGGTTTCCCAAACTGAAATCCATGGACCGGTCTACCTTAATCGCCGTCGGCTTGGAATACCAAGACCGCTCCTATTCTTTGCAACCGGGCGACGAAGTCTCTCTCTTTCCTCCCGTCCAAGGCGGCTAGGACCGCTCCGTCAAGCCCCTCGCAACGATGAAACGAAGTCTCACCATCACCCGCGATCCCATCGACGAATCGGATCTCATCCAAGGCCGTGACCTCTCATCCGAAGCCGGTGCCGCGATTACCTTCTCGGGCATTGTTCGGGGAACGGAGGACGCCGCCGCGATTGACGGGATCAACTACGAAGCCCATGAGGCCATGGCGCGACATCAGTTCGAAAAACTTTTCGAAGCCATGGAGACCCGCTGGCCCATCGAATCGATCCGATTGATTCACCGGATCGGCCCGGTTCGAGTGAGCGAACCCTCTCTTTGGGTCGAGGTCATCGCCGGCCACCGCGGCGAGGCATTCGCCGCGTGCCAATGGTTGATCGACGAAATGAAGAAGAAGGTCCCGATCTGGAAACATCCGATGCTCCCTGAGTCGCACCGACTTCGCCGCTCCCGATCTGATCCGAATCCCGGGTCCCGCCCATCGAGAGGCTGATACCGAGAAATCATGGCATGGTGATCCCGCGGCGAGCCAAAGGGAAAGGGCCGTCCAACCGATAAAACCCTTAACCGGAGACTCGCTCACCCCGCCGGAGGATCAGTCTCACGGTTCGCTTGACCAGATCGACAAACTCACGGCGATACCCTTTCGAGTCGCTTCCCAGCCCTTCCTCGGCGAGCTCCAGAATCCCGTAATGATTAATCGTCCCCCGGAACGGGGCATCCGAAAGTAACATTCCATAGGCGGCAACGGAGGCGGAAAACTTCAAGTCCTCCGAGGCCTGCGCCAAGGTCCGACCGGCATCAACAAACGGAACGACTTCCCGCACCCGTTGGTTGTCCGACACCAGACGATAGTTCAACTTCACCGTGAGCATATTCTGGGTTCGAACCTGACTCCGTTCCCCCCGATGCAAGGGTCGGGCCTTGGCAAGGCTTGAGTCGGAGAACGCTCTTGCCGGAACGACTTCAAATAGCGAGGACACCTGCTGACCTGCTCTCAACGACGCCCCTCCCTGAATCGGTTCGCCCCCGGGACCGCGCGCCTCTCCGCCCACCCCATGACCCACCCGTCGGTAGGCCCAGACGGTCTCAGGATTGAACTCGATTTGCATGATCACTTCCTCGGCGAGGACCGGGGCCCGGCGTTCGAGAATCTCCTGCCAAAAATGATTGGCCTGCGCCACCGACGTGACGGGACGCCAAAGGATCGGTTCCCGACCGAGAACAAGCCCCTCATCGGCCCACTCACCAAGAAAACTCCCGATCCCGAGAATGCTGCACCGAACGCGGTCATCCCCCGTTCTATGAAGCCCTTCCAGAACACGGGTTCGTTCCTGCGCACGAAACCGTTCGGAATTTCCGAGGACTAGGACAATCTCGTTTCGAGCATCACGATCAAGGTTTTCCAGCACCTTGGCTCTCAACCACTGGTGACTCATCCCAATGTCCGCCCCTCCCGGCGGAACCTCCGAAACCCGTTCGAGGACTTCCGACAGGTTTTCGTGGTCTTCGAGTTGAAGGATCTCAGCATCAAAACGCGATCCATCCACCAAGAACATCACATCGTTCGCTTTCATCCCGGAACGGAGGGCCAAAAGGGATTGAAGCAACATCGACCGGTCAAATCCGCTTCGCCGCATCTCCGTTCCGTCTACGATGAGAATAAAGCGAGCGGGCCGGACGCTTCCGGAATAAGGATCACCGCCCTTGAGACCAACGTGAATCAAACGATGCCGTGCATTCCAGGGACAGGTCGTGGCCTCCAGGTGAAGCTGGAGCCCTTGGTTCCGGGGCGACTGCCCAAACTGAAAGGTAAAATAATTGACCATGTCATCCACTTGAACCGCATCGGCGAGAGGAATCCGCCCGTTCCAAATCGATTGACGAACCGATTCGTAGGCCAACGAATCGATCTCCACCGAACAGTGGGCTACGGGTTGATCTGCCGCCGCAATAAAGGAACGGCTCGACCCGGAACGCGAAGTCGCACCAGAAACCGAGGCGCTTGGGATCGGGTTCATTGGATGCCACCCATCCGGCCCACGGGAATCCCGCGGGGAGTGAGTCATGGATCGAAAAGTTTGTCCCGTCGGGTTGGAGATGGCCCTTTCCGAATCCCCCGGTGTCGCCCCCCCGCGATCCGCTTGCTCTCGGGCTTCGGAAAAACCCCCAGCGTCATCATTTCCGGCAAAGGCCGCGGCCTCCGGCGGTTCATCAGAATCCCCGAGCTTCCATTCACCCAGCCAGTAGGCCCCTGCCATCCCCAATACCAAGATCACCGCGGCAACCCGCAAGATGATTGGCGAAGCCGAACCCCTTCGATACTCGGCCAGCTCGCTCGACTCACCCGACAGGGTCGAAACAACCGATCCGGAGCACCCCTCGCTTAAAGAGGGGGACTCGCGTCCAAGCACGCTGGATCGCTGCTCATCGGTGAGTCGAAAGCGCGGGTCCTCGACGAGGCCGGCGGTCAAGCACTCTGCCGCCTCCCGAATCCCAGCGACCCGTTCCCGAGCCGGTTGGGATCCGGCAAGGATTCGTTCAGCCCACTGCCGCTCCCCCGGCTTCAACTCGCCCAACACATAGGCCGTCCATTGCCTTTCGCTCAACCTGTCCCTCATTTTGCTAGTCGATTCCTACAACGGTCTGCGTCTTCCTCCAGAGCCAGAATCTGCCGACGGATCTTTCGAAGGGTATTATGCAGAATAAACCCGACATTACTCTCGGTGATCCCCAAGGCTTCGGCAATTTCCCGATAACTCATCCCATGCTGGAACTTGAAGCGCACCACCTCGCAATCTCGATGCGACAGGGAGTTCATGACCGATTCCACCAGCGCGGCCTGGTCCGGCCGGGGTCCGCTTGAATCGCAGAACCAGAATTACTCGTCCTCAACGGGCTGGAGGCGTCTCTCCTTCTTCCTCACATCCAGGGCTCGATTCCGGCATACGGTGAAGAGCCAGGCCGCCAAATGGCCATTCACCAGCCGTTCCTCGTGGCGGCAAAGCCTCAGAAAGGTATCCTGGGTCACCTCCCTGGCCACCTCCAGGTTCCTGGTGATCCGGTAGGCAACGCGGATCAGAGGTCCCTGATAGCGGCTCACGACCCACCGCATCCAATCGCTCTTCGATAACGCCTGGTTTTCCATCATGCATCTGGGGCCTTCTGCCTCCGACTCTCACCCGCATAGAGAACAACGGCTC
>DEAY01000228.1:6422-23773 GCA_002348345.1 Verrucomicrobia bacterium UBA2970 | reverse complement strand
CCAGGAGAGACGAAAACATCCGCTTCCTGGTCCCTCAGGAGTTCAATGCCTCGGGCGATTGAGCAGTTTTTTTTTCTCCGCACCCCGTCGATCGGCTTATCCTCCATCGTGAGCACCTCGTCGGCATGCAGAACATCAAGCCGATAGGGGTCGCCCGGACGAAGATGGGGACGGATCTCCGCTAGCCGCCCGACGACTGTGGCGCTCTGGATCTGGGGCTGTTCATCCAGAGCCCGGTAGACGCCGTCAACGATCACGCCGCAGCCATGATCGCCTCCCATAGCGTCGACGACGATCCGCATAGACAGGGGATGAGTTGTGCTGGAGGGAGAAGCCTGACTAGCCGAAGGTCTCGATATTGACGACCTGTCGTTCCTTGTAGAATCCGCAGGCCGGACACACCCGGTGGGGCACATAGGGGGAGGCACATTGCGGGCAGGTACTCAATTGAGGTAATTTAAGTACGCTGTTGGACGCTCGACGTCCCCGTGTCTTCCCACGGGAGGGTTTTCTTTTTGGTTGTGCCATACTCTCCGTCTAAATCGTTCTCTCGTTTACTCCAACCGCAACTGATCCAGTGCTGTCCAAGCTGAGGAGGGCTCGTCAGGCCCGGAAAGAACATCCGGGGGACCCGCTGCTTTTCGGGGGGATCGGTTGATCCCATCACATCCCTCCGCACACAACGGATGTTGCGGTAAAGATAAAAGCATATCTTCACGGAGAATGGGAGTCAAGTTAAGGCTGTCGTTATTTACGGGCAAGGCGTCTTCACCCTGGAGTGGGATCAACTGGCTCCAATGGCGCAATTCCGTTTTTTTCTTGAAGGCCTCAAGGCAGCGGGCGCATTCGAACTCGAAGGTCATTTGCAGTTCGCCGCGGCAGAGCAGGTGATTCTCCTGTCGCTCCACGGAGAGGGAGTAGTCGAGATCGGAGTCGGGGCGGATGAGTTCGTCCTGCGTGTCGAGTTCCAGCTCCTGCGGTGATAGCTTTCCTTGGAGATGGTGGGGCCCGTCGTCGAGTTGGGTGAGATGAATCGTCAGTGGCATGGCGTTGATCGAGAGCTTAGGTAGGATTCGATGGGGTCGCTTGCAGGAAGCGTTGATGGAGCGCCGTGTGCACGTTGGGCGGTACCAGCCCGTCGATGGAGCCACCCAGACTGGCGATTTCCTTGACAATGCTCGAACTGAGAAAGGTATATCGATCCTTGGGCATCATGAAGATGGTTTCGATCTCTTCCTTGAGCCGACGGTTCATCAGAGCCAATTGAAATTCAAATTCGAAGTCGGAGACGGCTCGGAGCCCCCTGACAATCGCATGGCCCTTCCGCTGGGCGACGTAGTCAACCAGGAGCCCCTGGAATTGGTCGATCTGGACGTTGGCGACGTGGCGGGTGGCCTGGTTTGCGAGGTGAATCCGTTCTTCGATCGTGAATAATGACTTCTTATTTTGATTTTCGGCGACGGCGACGATGACCTCATCGAAGAGCCGGGCCGCTCGTTCGATGACATCGAGATGCCCGTTGGTAATCGGGTCGAAACTCCCGGGATAAATGGCTTTTCGTCTCATTACCTCTGGTCTCCAAGGGGGCTTGGGTTGCGCGGTGTTTGGCGGGGGCCGTCCTCAGGACCGCTCCAATAGGAATCTAAACCTTGCGGCAGACTTGTGCAAATATTTGGGGGAGGAGGAATCGGGTCCCGCCGCCTGGCTCCGGAAGAAGGTTCGGGCTCACCTGTCTTGGGTGGAAAAGGTGCGTTGGTGACCATGGGCGGGAATGGAGACGGTGAAGTCTTTTCCGTCGGGCCGAACGCTGAGCTTTATGAAGTTGCCGGAGCAGTTTCGATCTTGATTGGCGATGTATTCGTCGGCCGTGTTGTTTTCTCGGTCTTCCCTCAGATTCTTGTGGACCTGGTAGTGGGCTTGAGCTGAGTCCAGGCTCGAAAGGGTGGCGAACGTCTCCGGCCCGCAGCCCTTGGTGACACCATTGTTCATGATGGTCACCGTCGGTGCGAGTGTTTGGATCAGGGAAGGATGGTTGCTTTGATCCAGTCCATGATGGGTGACCTGGTAGACATCGACGGTGGATCCGACCACGTTCTGAGGGCAGACCAGCGTGGATTCGACGTTCCAGGTGAGATCACCTGCGTCAAAAAAACGAAAGCCTCCAAACTCAAGGAGCATGACGACGCTGTTGGCGTTGTCCGAGAGATCCTTGGCCTTGGGGGAAGGAAGCGGGTCGCATCCTGCCGGGAGGCCGGGGCGGGCCTGGGCCCGGTTGAGCTCTTGTCGAGTGGCCACACAGGTCAGTTTAAGCGGGGCGGTTCCAGGCCGGGAGTCGAGTGGAATGACCGTTCCAGGATCAATGATTCGCCGCTCCTCGACGCTCATTTCGCGATAGGGCTTGATCAGCAGGGGAAAGCGGGTGTCATTGGGATTGTTATCAGGATTCTGTTGGGGGATTCCGTTGTCGTAGACGATCCCGATGGGAATGCGTTTCGAGAGCTCGGCGGCGCCGCCGAAGTGGTCCAGATGGAAGTGGGTGGTGACGAGATAGTCGATGCGTTCCAGACCTGCGACCCGGGATGCGACCTGGTGAATGCGTTCCGGATCCCGTGTGCCCGGGTTGCCTGAATCAATCAGGATCGATTCGCCGGCCGGCGTGACTACAAGGGTTGCCGCTCCCCCTTCGACGTCGACCCAGTAGAGATCGAGGCGCCGGTCCTTTTTTCCGGCCCATCCGAACAGGGGGATCCCCCAGAGAAGGCCCATCGCGACGGCTTTCCAGAGCCATGACATGATGCGTTCTTCAAGGGGAAACCGTAGGGGATGAGTAGGCGGAGACAATGGATTCATTTGGAGGAGAGGTTGTCGGTTTTCGCCCGGGATTCCTCGGCCATCTTGGCTTTGAAGTCCAGGAGGGCGGCTTGGAGATCTGGATGGCGAGTGGCGAGGATGGAGACCGCCAGGATTCCGGCGTTCCGGGCGTTGCCGATGGCGACCGTCGCCACCGGCACGCCGGCGGGCATTTGCACGATCGAAAGGAGGGAATCGATTCCCTTGAGTGCGCGACTTTCGATCGGCACGCCAACGACTGGGAGGGGGGTGTAGCTGGCCACCATTCCCGGGAGGTGAGCGGCGCCTCCTGCGCCGGCAATGAGGATCTGGAGGCCCCGCTGGTGGGCCTGAGTCGCATATTGGGCCATGTCGGCGGGGGTGCGATGGGCCGAGACGACGCGGGCCTCGTAGGGAACCTTGAACTCGTCGCAGAGAAGGGCGGCATCTCTCATGGTGGGCCAGTCCGAATCGCTGCCCATGATGATACCCACTTGGGGTGAAATCGAGGAATCACTCATGTTTATGTTTCAATAAAACGGATGGGTTGCGCGGCTCGATGAGCGCGTTCCAGGGCATCATCGACGCTGTTTCCGATCACGGTCAGGTGGCCCATTTTGCGTCCCAACTGACTCCGATCCTTACCGTAAAGATGGAGATGAACGCCGTCCACCTCCAATGCCTCCGCGACGCCCGAGGGGTATGACCGCCCCGGACCGTCTCCGAGGAGATTGATCATGACCGCCGCGGGCCGAACGAGACCGGGATTGCCAAGGGGCAGCCCCAGGATGGCGCGAAGATGATTCTCGAATTGAGAGCAATGGCAGGCATCAATGGTGTAGTGTCCGGAATTGTGGACGCGGGGGGCGAGTTCGTTGACCAGGAACGTTTGATCGTGGGTCAGGAACAATTCGACCCCCACCGAGCCGATCCCCGAAACGGTCGATACGGCCCGGTTGGCGATCCGGACCGCCTCGGCCTCAACGGCGGAGGGAAGGGCGGCCGGGGCCTTGACGACGTGGCAGATGTGGTTCTTCTGGATCGTCTCAACCGCCGGATAGTGGATCTGTGGACCGGCGCTTGATCGACAAACCATGATGGCGATCTCACTCTGAAATCGACAAAAGGCTTCCGCAAAGAGGGGGTGATTCTCACCGTCCAGCTCGCTCCATCCCTCGTCCAACATCGCCTGGTCTTCGACAGTGAAATTCCCCTTGCCGTCGTAACCGTTCCTTCGACGCTTGAGAACAAAGGGGTAGCCGAATCGTTCCGCCGCTCCATCGAGTTCGGCCCGGGAATCAGTGGCCTGGAAGTCGGGCGTCGGTAATCCCGCGGCCTGGAGGGATTGCTTTTGGAGGAGTTTGTCCTGGATCGTTCGAAGGCAGTCAGAACCGGGCCGCAAAATGGCCCCCTCCCGCTCCAACTGTTCCAGCGCCTCGGCCTCGACAAATTCGTTTTCCAGGGTCAGGAGATCCGACTCGGCCCTCAAGGCGCGAAGGGCCTCGATGGTATTCCAATCCCCCACCAGATGACGACCGCTGACGGTTGCGGCGGGGCAATTCTGCTTCCGCTCCAGCGTGGCGGTCGGGATCCCGAGTTGCGTTGCCGCGAGGCAGAGCATCCTTGAAAGTTGGCCCCCCCCGATGATGCCGACGGTGGGCGGCTTTTTCATGGAAGTCATCGGACGGGATGGGGTCGCGGTCTCAACTTGAAGAGAGGGGGAGGGCATAGTGGTGGTCAGAGGGAGTTAGGATTGGTCCAGGATGGCCCGGGCGGCTTGTTGAATCATGTTTTTGAGGGCCGGCGGTTCCATGACGACGGCCTCGCCTCCCCAACCGAGCAGCCACCGTTTGATCTCGGAGAGACTGGAGAGTTGGAGTTTCAGCTCAACGTCGCCATTGCGGCATTCCTTGAGTTTCTGGGAGGGATGCCATTGCTTTTCGCGAATATAGTCGGCCACGGTTGCGCTGAAGCGGACCCGGATGGCGTATGATTCTGAACCCGCGTGGACCCCGAAGCTGTCGGCAAGCCGCTGGGTCAGGGAAAAGTCTTGGGGGCTAGGAAAACGCTCGCCGGTGGTTTCGACCTTGAGAATTCGAGCCGGGGCAAAGGTGCGAACGTCTTGGCGGGTATGGCAATAAGCAAACAGAAACCATTCGCCGTTGACATTGGCCAGGTGATAGGGGTCCACCGTCCGAGCGTCGGCGTGCTTTGCTCCGGGCTTGCGGTAGTGAAGAATCAATCGATGGTGATCGGAGGCGGCCTTGGCCAGCAGATCGAAGACCTCCAGATCGAGGTTTGGGACGGCTCGGGTGTGGAACGAAATGCTTTGTTCCCAGTCGGCGATATTGAGGGAAATGGTGTCCGGCAGCGAAGCGGAGATCTTCTTGAAGGCGCTGATCAGAGGGCGCTCGAAGGTTGTGCCACGATACTGTTGAAGCGCTTTTTCGGCGACCAACATGGCAACCAGTTCACCTTCGGTGATCTGCAGGGTAGGAAAGCCGCTGACTTCCTCCGTGTAAAAATAGCCGTAGCGTTGGGGGTCGTATTCAATGGGGAGATCCAGACGGTCCCGCATGAATTCGAGATCCCGATGGATCGATTTGGTGCTGACCTCCAGTTCCCGCGAGAGTTTCGTGGCGTTCGGGTATTGGCCCGCGGAGATGGATTGATGGATGCGGAGCATCCGCTCCAGCGGAGGACGCGACAGGGCTCCTGCTCTGGTGCTCGATGAAGGCTTGGCCGCCATGGCCCTTTGGGAATCCCCGAGGTTCCTGCGGGCGGGCTCTAGGCCAGTCGAGCGAGGAATTCTTCGTTGGTTTTGTATTTCCTCAGCGCGCCCGTGAGGGTTTCCATCGCCTCAATGGGGTTCTTCAAATCGACCATTTCCCGGCGCAGTTTATGAATCGCTCCGATGAATTGTGGATCAAACAGCTTTTCCTCCTTCCTGGTCCCGCTCTTGGGGATATCAACCGACGGGAAGAGTCGGCGTTCGGAGAGCTTGCGATCGAGAACGAGTTCCATGTTGCCGGTGCCCTTGAACTCTTGGAAAATCAGTTCGTCCATTCGGGACCCCGTATCGACCAAGGCGGTCGCGAGGATGGTCAGGGAACCACCTTCTTCGATCTTTCGGGCTGAGGAGAACATTTTTCGCGGGATCTCCAGTGCTCTGGCATCGACCCCACCGGTCATGGTTCGACCGCTGCCCCCGTGGACGCTGTTGTAGGCGCGGGCGACCCGGGTGATCGAATCGAGTAACACGAAGATGTCTTTTCCCGCCTCGACCCGCCGCCGGCATCGTTCGATGACGAAGCGAGACAATCGAACGTGGGTTTCGAGTTCTTGGTCATTTGAAGAGGCAATCACCTCGGCATTGACGGAGCGTTGGAAATCGGTCACCTCCTCGGGGCGCTCGTCAATCAGAAGCACGATCACTTCCACATCGGGGTGGTTGGTGGTGACGGCATTGCAGATTTGCTTGAGGACGGTGGTTTTTCCCGTGCGGGGGGGGGCAACGATGAGGCCTCGAGTCCCTTTCCCGATCGGCGTGACCAAGTCGATGATCCGTGTCTCGATCACATCCGGGCTGGTCTCAAGTTTGAATTTTTCGATGGGATCAATCGTGGTCAGATTCTCAAAGCGCATGGCTTTGGTGTAATCCGAGAACTTCATCCCGTTGATCTCCAGCAGTTCCTTGAGTTGAGGGCTGTTCCCGCGATGAGGCGGCTGGGTGCGGCACTTGATGAAGCTCCCTTCTCGGAGAAAACTCCGTTTGATGGTGTCCGGAGTGACAAAGATATCCGAGGGTTTTGGCGCGAAATGCCCCTCCGCGGAACGGAGGAACCCGAACCCCTTCTCGGAAATCTCCAGGTAACCCTCTCCTTTTTCAGGCTTCTTTTTATCGCTCATATAAATCAAATACTGATGGTCGCTATGTGTCGTAGTCCGAAGTCAGGAAGCGACGGCGATTCCCGGTCCCCTGAAGGAAATGATCCCAGAAGGGATAGTCCCAGAACGGATAAGGGGAAACCTGCTATTCGGAAAACACTTGGTCAAGGCCGGGATCACTGGGGATCAGACTGACCAAAATCTTAGTTATTCACATTCCCGTGCGAAAGCAACCATTATTTTTCGCGGTCGAACCGCCTCCGGGAGGGGATGAAGTGGAATCCCGGGTCCGCGGGCGTCTCCCCTTGGGAGGGGATTTCGAGGCGACCCGTGGACCGAGCGCCCAGAGCGGAGGGGGATTTGCCGTTCCGAAGTCTGTGAAATCAGCCTGATCTTCCCATCATGCGAGTGAGGCGGACCCTTTCTCAAGAAACGCTGCCCCGTGCCTCAGCCGCCAGGGGAGTGCTGAGATAACGTTCCCCGGTCGAGCAGGCGATCGTGACGATCGTCTTGCCCCGGTTCTCGGCTCGAGCGCCGACTTGAACGGCCGCCCAGACATTGGCTCCCGAACTGATGCCGGCCAGGATGCCTTCTTCCTTCGCGAGGCGTCGGGCCATTTCGAAGGCGTCGTCGCTCGCGACCTGGACACACTCGTCGATCTGTTTCTTTCCGGATTGATCGTAGAGGTGGAAATTGTTGGGAACGAATCCCGCGCCGATCCCCTGGATCCGGTTCATCCCCGGGCAGATCGGTTCTCCCGCTAGGGTTTGGCTGATCACCGGCGAATCCTTAGGCTCGACGGCAATCGCCGAGAAGGACGGTTTGCGGGGTTTGATGGCTTCCATGCAACCCGTCAGCGTCCCTCCGGTTCCCACCGCAGCCACGAGGATGTCAATTTGGCCGTCGGTGGCTTCCCATAATTCCTCGGCCGTTGACTGACGGTGCATCTCTGGGTTTGCCGGATTATCGAACTGTTGCGGAATCCAGGAGTTTTTGATGTCGCGAGCCAGGGCATGGGCTTTATCGATTGCTCCCCTCATGCCGTCGGTTCCTGGTGTGAGAACGAGCTCGGCACCCAGGATCGCGAGGAGGCTCCTGCGTTCGATTGACATGGTATCCGGCATGGTTAGGATTAGTTTGTAGCCCTTCGCGGCCGCGACAAAGGCCAGGGCGATTCCGGTATTGCCACTGGTCGGTTCGATAATGACGGTGTCGCGATCGATGATTCCCCGACGTTCCGCGTCCTCGATCATGGCTTTTCCGATTCGATCTTTGACGCTGCCGAGCGGGTTGAAGAATTCACATTTGAGAAGGACGGTCGCGTCGAGGTTCTTCGTGATCCGGTTGAGCCGAACCAGAGGCGTCCCGCCCACGGTCTCCACGATGCTATCCACGATATTGGCCATGTTCCTGAATCGGAGCCGTCGGGCTGGACCTCGCAGAGCGGTCAGCCTGGGACGGTCGGTTAAATCTTCGACGAGCTGCGTTGGTATCTGATTTGCGCCTCGGGGAGCCAGGACTTGAGGCGTTCGATCCGGGTTTCATCAAGCGGATGGGTTCTGAGGAACCACGGCGTACCCCTGCCGGCCTTTCGATTGTGTTCGCCGAATCGTTGCCAAAAGCCGATCGCGTGTTCCGGTTTGTAGCCGGCATCGGCCATGTAGAGAAGGCCGATGTGATCGGCTTCGCTCTCCTGGCTCCGGGAATGGGGCAGGGCGACCCCCAGTTGTGTGCCGAGGCCGTAGATCTGGGTCGCGGCGCTTTGCACCTTCTGATCGTAACCTGACATCGCGGCTCCGAGAACGGATCCCCCGGCCTGGAGCAGGACGGCTTGGGAAACGCGCTCCCCTCCGTGTCGGGCGACGGCATGGGCCACTTCGTGACCAATCACCGTTGCCAGGCCGCCATCATCCTTGGTGATCGGTAGGATTCCGGTGTAGACCCCCACCTTTCCTCCAGGAAGACAGAACGCGTTTACCTCGGGACTATCAAAAAGCACGAATTCCCATTGCGCTCCTTTCAGGGGTGCGACCGCGGCGATGCGTTTGCCCACCGTCTGCAACTGAGCATTGAGTTTCTTGTCCTTGCTCAGGGGAACCTCCTTCTTCATTTGCTCGAAGCTGCTGAATCCCATTTGCATTTCTTCAGCCTGGGAGAGAAGGATGAGTTGGCGCCGTCCCGTCTCGGGGACCGTGCTACAGCCAGTCCAAGCCAGTAACAGGGTGAAGATGAGAGCGCCATGGAGTGGGGAGGGAAACCTTTTGGAACTGGAATTCATGGCAGAGCCCTGGGCTGTTGATTCTTGGAAGCGAGTGTTCTCGATGCGGACCCGAAGGGTGGTTACTCGCTTTGTTCTCGTCGCATCCCCTCTCCGAAATAGACGATCCGACCACAATTCGGACAGTTGACCACTTCCTTCTGGCCTTGGCAGCTAATCATGATCTGGACGGGAAGTTTGACATGGCAGCCTCCGCAAATCCCCCGGTCCACACCGACGACGCTCTTTTCGCCCTTGAATTTCAAGAGCCGTTCATAGCGGACCAGTGTGGGGGGATCGATACCGGCTGACAGGGCGGTTCGTTCCTGAATCAGCTGCTCGAGCTCCTCTTTCATGGTCGATTCCCTTTTTTCCAGATCGGCGACTTTTTCGTCGGCAAGTTTTTTTGCCGATCGAGCCTCTTCTTCGGCGGTCTTGATGGCCGCCTGGGCTTCATCAAATTGATCAAGGAGTTCCAGTTGTTGATCCTCAAGGGATGAAATCGCTTGTTTGCAGCCCTTGATCTCGTTGGCCAGGGCTCGGTACTCCTCGTTCTTTTTGGTTTGGAGCTGTTGGGACGAGTAGCGCTGAATCTGCTCTTCCTTGGTCTGCGCTTCGAGTTCGAGCTCCTTGCGCGCCGATTCGATGGAGTTGGCCTTGGCCTTGGCCGCTTCAAGCGCCTCTTTCGTTCCGCTCGCTTGGCCCAGAAGCGCCTGCCGCTCAGGCCCGATTCGACTCAATTGATGACGATGTCGAATGACCCGCCGGTCGCGGTCCTGGAGGACAAGAAGTTTTTCGATGATCTCTAACATGAACTGAAGCTCTGATCTCGGTGAAGGTTAATCGCCGCCCTTCCATTTAGTCAATGCTGTCGGGAATGGTTGCGTCGGAGCTTCTTTTTTGAACGTTTTGCTGTTGGTTAGCCCCGAAGGGCTGTGTTGTAATCGCCCCATGTGGTTTAGAGATCCAATCACGAGGAATCGGCTGATCGCGTTCTGTGCCTCGATCCCAATGGTTTGGCTGGTGCCAGGCCTACGGGCGGAGACCGATGCCTTTTCATTGGTTCGGCAACTTGATGAAGCTTTTGTCCGCGTCGCGGATACCGTTTCCACCTCGGTGGTGGTGATCGAAGTGGCGCATCGGCGGGGAGATCGGACCGGACCGCCACCCTCGCTCCAGGGTGATTGGTTTGATCTTTTGCCTGAGGATTTGAAGCGTCAATTCGAGGAATATCTGGAAAAGCAGCGCGAGGGTCGCCCGCAGGATGAGACGCTGGACCCGGATGAAGATATCTTTGATGGCAAGGGCTCCGGGGTGGTCATCAGTGAGGACGGTTTCGTGTTGACCAACTATCACGTCATTGAGGGGGCCTCCCGGTTGCGGGTTCGGTTGCGGAGTGGACAGAGTTTCTCGGCGCGAGTGCAAGGCCAGGACCCCCAGTCGGATGTGGCTGTGATCAAGATCCAATCCGATGAAAACCGCCATCGATTTGATCCGGTCAAGTTAGGGGACAGCGATCGGGTTCGGGTGGGGGAATTCGCCATCGCGATCGGGGCACCCTTCGAACTCGATTACAGCGTCACCTTTGGGCACGTCAGCGCCAAGGGGCGGTCCGGGGTGCTGAACTCCCGCGAATTGGATCAGGATTTCATTCAAACGGACGCCGATATCAATCCGGGCAACAGCGGAGGGCCGCTGGTCAACATCTATGGAGAGGTCATCGGGATCAACACCCTCATTCGCGGACTCAATACCGGCATTGGATTTGCCATTCCCATCAACATGGCTCGGGAGATCTCCGATCAGATCATCGACACCGGAAAGTTTACACGGGCTCGACTGGGGATCGGAATCGAGACCCTGGTCGAGAATGATGACTACAATCGATTCCTTCCGGGGGTGAGTCAAGGGGTGATCGTTTCCTCCCTCGTGCCTCAGGGGCCGGCATTCGGAAGCGGCCTCCGACCGGGGGATGTGGTGGTGGCCGTCGAGGGCGTGTCGGTATCGACCTCCCAACAGTTGAAGAACCAGGTTCGGTCGAAATCCATTGGGGAACCCGTGACGCTTTCGGTGGTGCGGATTGACGAGCGGCTGGAACTGGAGGTGGTTCCCGAGGAATGGATTGGTCGCTCGGTCGCCACCGTGAAGTCGTCCAAGAAGGCATCCATTGATGGGAACTTGACGGGACTTCGTCTCCGAACAATTGATGATGATTTGGTGGCGTTATTTGGATTGAGTCACACGGAAGGGGTGGTCATCACCGAGATCGAGAAGGATAGTCTGGCGAGTCGTTCGCCCTGGCTTCGCCCGGGAGTGTTGGTGACGGCGATCAACGCGAAGCCGGTCCAGTCGCTCTCCGACGTCAATTCGATTTGGTCCAAGGTCGACTTGAAGAAGGGCGTGGTCATCAACTTGATCGATTCCTCCGGCGTTCCCCGCTACGAGTTTCTCAAGGATCGTGGCGACTAGCCCCGAGCCGCTTTAAAGTCGCTTTTGAGCGCGCGCTACAGACCGGTCAGTGGGTGGCTCTTGACCGGCGTTGAGGCGGGAGCAAGGGGCTCAACGCAGGAAGGATTCCCGCCAGAGAGCTTCCTTGAACCCGGCCACAGCATGGGATCGTGACAAGGCAACGGGCCGTTTGATCAAGTTGCCATTGGTTGCCAGCAGATCGATCACATCGTCCCTGGACAGGTCGGGAAGCTTGTCTTTGATGCCGAGTTGGCGGTAATCCATGCCGGAGGTATTGAAGAGCTTTCGGACATCGCCGTCATAGGAGGCCAACAGCTTGCGCAGCTCTGTCTTTGTGGGTGGTTGATCGCGAATGGGAATCGTCGTGTAGGGGATTTTGTTCTCGTCGAGAAACCGGGTCGCTTTTCGGCACGTCGAACACTTGTTGTATTGGTAGATCTTCAGGCTCATGACTGGGCTTTGATGGTTTGGATGACGCGATCGACCCGTCTGAGGACCGTGGCTTTGCCGAGGATGGCCATCAAGTGATAGAGGCTCGGTCCGGCGGTCGTTCCGGTGCAGGCGATTCGAATGGGATGAACAAGGGCCCGGACTTTCACACCTAGTGACGCAGCCGTTTCCTTGAAGGTGGTCTGGATGGCATCGGCATCGAATTCATGGAGGGCGTCGAACCGCTTTCTCAATTCCTCGGTTTTCGCCAGATTCTCCGGAACCAAATGCTTTTCCGCCCCCTCTGGATTGTAGGTGATGGATTCGTCCTCGCGGAAATAGAATCCGGCATAGTCAATCAAGTCGGTCGGAATCCGGGTCTTGCCTTGCGTGGTGGCGAAGGCCTCCGAGAGATAGGAATCCTGGAATGACGCCAGGTCGAAACCGGCCTCTTCGAAGGTGGTTCTGGCAAGATCGCGGTAGCGATTCGGATCCAGTTTCCCGAGATACTCGCCGTTCAACCACTGAAGTTTTTCCATGTCGAATTTGGCGTTGGCGCGGAGAATCTGCGGCAGGTCGAATCGTTGGACCACCTCGGAGAGGTTGAGAACCTGAGAATCATCTTTGGGGGACCAACCCAGGAGGCAGAGATAGTTGACCAGTGCTTCGGGAAGGTAGTGGCTATCGATGTAGGTCCCGATCGAGGCCCCTTGGTCCCGCTTGCCCATTTTGGTGCCATCCTCGTTGAGGATCAAGGGAATGTGCGCGTATCGAGGGGCTTCAGCTTCAAGGGCGCGAAAGAGCGCCAAATGCTTGGCGGTATTACTCAGATGATCTTCCCCCCGAATGACGTGGGTGATGCCCATCGTCAGATCATCGACCACATTCACCAAGTGGAAAACCGGTTTGCCGTCGGCCCGGACGATGACGAAGTCGGGGTCTTGTTCCTCGCGGTCGGTCAGGCGTCGCTCCACGTCTCCGACGACGAGATCGGGAATGGTAACGGGGTCACGCGTCATCCGGAAACGGATGGCACCGTCCCGCTCGTAGGCGTGATTCTTCGTCATGAGTTTCTCGACGTATTCCTGGTAGATGGTCTTCCGCTGGGATTGAAAGTAAGGGCCTCGATTACCCAGTGATTCGCCGTCCGAATGACACGTTGCGGGCCCCTCGTCCCAGTCGAGCCCCAGCCAGCGAAGGCCTTCGAGAATGATCTCGACGGCATCTTGTGTGTTTCTCGCCTCGTCGGTGTCCTCGACGCGCAGAATAAACTGGCCCCGCGTGTGCCGGGCATAGAGCCAGTTGAAAAGGGCGGTTCGGGCGCCTCCAATATGGAGGTAACCCGTGGGGCTGGGCGCAAAGCGGGTGCGAACGGGGTGAGGTGTTGACGTGGAGTCAGCCATGTTTTTGTTGGTCAATGGGATGTCTTAGGAGGGTGAGCAATGATCCGGCGGAGAATGGAACAGAGTCGGCTGAGCCTTGGCAAGGAAGCACCCGTTTGTGCCGCTTGTTGGAAGGGGAGCTCGAACATGCTTCGGTATTCCAAGGGACGCCCGAGAATGAAGTCGATGACGGTGGAGGGGTGATAGTCCCTCATGCTTCGGGTATTCTGAATCATCTTGTCGACGAGGGCGTTGGAAATGAAAACCCCTTTGCGATTGGCCGCATCGATGATCTCCGCCATCAGATCTCGGACGCAGACGAGCCAATTCCTGTCTTCAAGCAGTTGGTTGGTCGTGAGAGCGTGGGGCGTGATGTCGGGGAGGTCGTGTTCCGTTGAATCGAAGAACGGGTATCCGAATGCCCCGGCGACCCCCAATCCATTGAAGGGGATGTTCCAAACCAGTTTTTCCCACTGCGATTGCTGAAGGTTGTCGGTGACCTTGCAGGGAACTCCCGCCGAACGAAATCGAGCGGCGATATCATGGGTGCGGGGCTCTGGCCATCCTTTGGCTTCCCCGATGACGATTTGGCCGTGATCGCGGTGACGAATCTCTCCCGGGTTCGAGCGATTGACGCAGATGAAGCAGAGGCCACCCAAAACCTGTTCCCGGCATACCCACCCCTCAAGCCGCTCGATGTTTCCGAGTCCATTTTGGAGAGAGAGCACGATGGTGCCGGAATGGAGGAGCGGAGGAAGCAACCGGAACAGCTGGTCGTTGGCTGTTGTCTTCAGACCAATCAGAACTAAATCGCTGGGACCAATCTGAGCGGGATCCCGGGCGGTCCTGGGATGGATGTGGAAATCGCCCTGGGGACTCGTGATCGAGATTCCGTGTCGTCGAACGTGGTGGAAGTCGCTGCGAAGGAGAAAATGAACCTCCTCGCCGGCGCGATGCAGGCGGCTCCCGTAATAGCTGCCCAAGGCACCGCAACCGACGATAGCAATTTTCATGATGCGGCGTTCAGCGGGGCTGACAAAAAAAAAGCACTCTGGGTGACAGAGTGCTTTCGTGATGGTTAAATGGCAAAGTGATTACTTCTTCGGAGGAAGGATGGCATCCTTGCAGGCTTTAGCGACTCGGAACTTTACGACTTTCTTTGCGGCAATCTTGATCGTCTCACCCGTCTGCGGATTGCGTCCGGTGCGGGCCTTTCGCTGAACGAGAACAAGCTTGCCAATGCCAGGAATGGTAAACGAGTTCTTCGCTTGCTTGTAGGCCAGCTGTGCCAAGAAGTCGAGAACCTCGACGGCCGTCTTCTTGGTGATCCCTGTTTGCTCGGCTACTTCCGCTGCAATCTGGGACTTGGTGAGTGGTTTCGTAGTTTTTGCTGCCATAACTTTGTGTAGTTTCGGGGTCTTTTGAATTTGGCCCCTACTGTTTCCGAACGGGCGGATTAAATCCCTTTTCAATTTCTCCAATCAAGCAAAAACATGGCAATTTGGTTGATTTATGAAGAATTTCTCAGTTGGAGGGCCTCAACGTGGGCTTGACTTGGTCTCCATTTCTCACACCATCCTTGGACGTGTCCTCGCTGTTTGTCATCGATTCCAGCACCCATTACGAAGTGGTTCGCAAGATCACCGAGGGTGGCATGGGGATTGTCTACGAGGCGGAACAGAAGGGCACGGAAGGATTTGTCAAGCGCGTGGCCATCAAGGTGATTCGTCAGAGATTTGCCGAGCAACGTCTCTTTCTTCAGAACTTCATTGGTGAAGCAAAGCTGGTCGCGGACCTGATTCATACCAACATCGTCCAAACCTACCATCTTGGCGAGGCCAGGGGCGTTTATTTCATTGCGATGGAATTGATCAATGGGGTGAACCTCGAGCAATTCGCCAACCAGTTGATGACCAAGGGGCGGCTACTCAGCGCTGAACTCGCGGTGTTCATTACCAGCAGGATTGTGCGGGGCCTGGCATATGCCCACACCAAACACGACTCGAAGGGCCGTTCGCTCGGGCTCGTCCATCGGGATGTCAGTTTCAAAAACGTGATGGTCGCGTTCGAGGGGGATGTGAAACTAACCGATTTCGGAATCGCCAAGGCGAAAGGGTTCCTCACCGATCAGGAGGGAGAGGTGGTCGCCGGGAAGCCGGACTACATGAGCCCCGAGCAGGCAGACTTCCGGGTTACGGATGAGCGGTCGGATCTCTTTTCCGTCGGGGTCGTGCTCGCCCACCTGCTTCTGGGACGGAATGTGTTCAAGGGAGTGACGACCGATGAGTCGATCAACCGTGTGCTGGAAATGCCCATTCCTGATTTTCGAACCCTTCATTCAAAGATCGACGACCGGCTCAACGGGATCCTGCAAAAGGCGCTCGCTCGTGATGTCGAGCGTCGCTACCAGAAGGCGGGGAAGTTGTTGTATGATCTCGAGCATTACATTTACCATGGTGGCTACGGTCCGACCAATGAAACCCTCGGTGCCTTCATCCGTGAATTGTTCGGACAAGGGGATTTCTCGCAGTCGGATGCCACGCGGGGAGGAACGGTGGCGATGGAGTGCAAACCCTGAAACGGAAAAGGGTCTCTCGTGGCGGCAATGGAAGCGGTGCGCATGATCAAGATTGGCTTGGTGCAATCCCGTGCGACCGTCGAGCCGGAGGATAACATCCGTCGGACCATGGCTGCCATTCGAGCGGTCGCTGCTCGTGGTGCTCAGATTGTTTCCACTCAGGAATTGTTTTGTTCCCGCTATTTTTGTCAGCATGAAGATGCTCGGTACTTTGACTTGGCGGAGCCGATTCCCGGACCGACGACGAAGAAGTTGCAGGATCTGGCAAGGGAACTCCAGGTCGTGATTGTCGGCTCGCTCTTTGAGGAACGGGCTGCGGGCCTCTATCACAACACGGCGGTGATCATCGATGCCGACGGTGCCCTACTGGGAACCTATCGGAAAATGCATATCCCCGATGATCCCGGGTTCTCGGAGAAGTATTATTTTGCTCCTGGAGATCAGGGGTTTCGGGTGTGGAACACCCGCTACGCGCGGCTGGGGGTTTTGGTCTGTTGGGATCAGTGGTTTCCGGAGGCCGCTCGATTGACCGCGATGCAGGGGGCCGAGATTCTGTTTTATCCGACCGCCATTGGTTGGTTGCCGGGAGAGCGCGATGAGGGCGGACTGAAGTTTCTTGATGCCTGGCGCACCATTCAACGTTCCCACGCCATTGCCAATGGCTGCTACGTGGCTGCGGTGAACCGAGTCGGGCGGGAAGAGGGGGGGGAGGCTTCCGGATTCATTGATTTTTGGGGAGGGAGTTTTGTCGCCGATCCCCTGGGGCAGGTGGTGGCCGAGGCGTCGATGGATGATGAGCAATCGCTGATTGCGTCGATTGATCTCGGTCAGATTACCACCGCCCGGATTGAATGGCCCTTTTTTCGAGATCGACGGATTGACGCCTACCACGGGCTTACCCAGCGACTGCTCGACCAACGACCGTCCAGGGTTGACGCTGGCGTTCGTGATCCATCCAGCCCGACGGATTGACGACATCAACGCGGGGCGTTGGCATGGGTTGCCTCGCCACCGGAGCGACTTCCCCAAGCAGACTCCCTTCATTAAAATGAACGCCATGACACGCCAGCCGACCGAGGGCTATCGCGGGCGCGTTGCCCCGACCCCCTCGGGTTATCTCCACATGGGTCATGGTGCGACGTTTTGGGAGGCTCAGGAACGGGTCCGAGCGCGGGATGGAATTCTGGTATTTCGAATGGAGGACCTTGACCCGGTTCGGAGTACACCTCACTTCATTCAAGCCGCTCTCGAGGATCTGCGATGGTTTGGGCTTCGATGGGATGAGGGGCCCGAGGAAGGGGGAGCCTACGGACCCTATCTCCAGAGCGCGCGGACCGGGAGATACCGGGCCGTGTTGGAACAATTGATCGAGCAGCGGTGGGTCTACCCCTGTTTCTGCTCGCGCAAGGATATTCAATCGGCTGCGGTGGCGCCCCATGTGGGGGATGAGGGCCCGATCTATCCAGGAACCTGCCGCCACCGCCCGACCGGACCGGTCCCGGCAGGGAGCCGTCGACCC
>DEAY01000228.1:0-6147 GCA_002348345.1 Verrucomicrobia bacterium UBA2970 | reverse complement strand
CCAGGAACCTGCCGCCACCGTCCGACCGGACCGATCCCGGCAGGGAGCCGTCGACCCTGCTGGCGAATGAAGGTGCCGAGGGGGCGGAAGATCGGCTTTGTCGACGGCCGGCATGGGGCGGTTTCCTACACCGCGGGAGTGGATTTCGGCGACTTCGTCGTATGGCGCCAGGATGATGTCGCGTCCTACCAGCTGGCGGTGACGGTGGATGACCATTTTATGGGCATCACCGAGGTGGTCCGGGGAGAGGATCTTCTTGTGTCGACCTGTCGGCAGTTATTGCTCTATGAGGCAATGGGATGGAAGCCTCCGAGGTTCGTTCACTGCCCGCTGTTGCGAAACAGGGAAGGAGAGCGGATTGCCAAGCGGGCGAATGCCTTGAGTCTCCGCGACTATCGAGATGGGGGATGGACGCCTCGAAAACTCCGAGATGCGGTCGGAGCAGAGGGAAAGTCCCCATCGTTGGAGCTGGGTTAGGCTGAAGGCCCCGGGTCAGGAATCCGGGCCCAAACCTGTTCGACCGGCAGGGAGGACAGTCCTTCGGCGTAGTCGATGACGACCATGCGTTCACTCCTTGGCCGCCAAACGGTCTGATTGCTCGGACCCCAGAGAATCAATCCAGGAAGGTTCAATGCCGCCGCCAGGTGGGAGATGCCCGAGTCGTGCCCGACGAAGCCTTCAGCACCGGCGATGAGGGAGGCCAGTTCGTCCAGGGGGCGACAGATTTCAAAGCGGACCCGATCGGCGGGGATCAGGGATTTTAGTTGGTTCAGTTCATGGCGCTCGGCTTCTCCCCCCACGATCAACAGGTTCCACCCGGATTCTTTGATGAGCAGGCCCGCCAACTCGTTCCAAGACTCGACGGGCCAGTTTTTGGATTTGCTGCCGCTGCCGGGGTGGAGTACGAGCCATGAGCCCGGAGGCAGGGAACGGGAGGATTTGGGTTCGATGGGAAGGCGAGGGATGTCCTCGGCATCAAAAATGGCCAGTTGTTCCAGCGGCTTGAGAAAGGCGCGGGCCGCGTGAATGTTGTCCGTTTCGTCCGGTCGGTGGGGCCCCTCGATGAACTGAGCCTCCGAGCAGCGTCCGATGTTGGTCTGAAAGATTTTGTCGGGATCGTAAAGGAACGAAATGATGATCTCGAATTGGGCGAAGTAGTCCATCCAGTCCTCGTCGAGACTGCCGTTTCGAGCGAAGAAGCCGGCCACGGCCTGGGCCTCGATGGCTTGAGCGGCATCGGCCAGGCCACCGAAGGTCGCCAACCGGGCGATGTGTGGGTAGCCGAGCACCTCAACCTTCGCGATGGGGTAGGTGTCCCTGATGGCCTGGAGCACCGGCAAGGTGAGGATGAAATCCCCAATGGCTCCGCCTCGGATCACAAGAATTTGGCCGGAAGACATTTTGATTCAATGGAGAAAATCACCCGGTGCCTGGCCGGCCTGGGCCCCACCCTTCCAGTCGCTCTCAGAAGACGAAGAGACCAAGGCCAATCACCAACAACCCGAAAAGTCCGCGGATGCCACAGATCAGACGAATCCGTTGGGGATTGGCGGTTTTCCAGAGAATGATGTCCCTGACGCGCCAGGGAGAGATGGTAAACCACATCCCACCAAGGACCCACAGGTAGGCCCAGAGGACGATGACCAGGCGCCATTCCGTATCGACCCAACGGGCGGTATCCACCATCAGTTTTGCAGCCAGAAGGAGGAGGACGGCATAGCCTCGAACCGCGAGAAAGTCCCGAACATAGATGCAGGTTGCGATTCCGAGCGCCGCAAAACCAAAGAGCATGATCCGCTTGTAGGCGGCGAAGTCGGCGATGTCCTCTTGTTGCACCGTTCGCAGGAACCAGAGGGTTGCCAGCCCCACAAGGCAATAGCCCCAACCGTTGGAACGCGGAAATTTTCTCAGCTTCTCGCCAAACTCAAGGGGGCGCGCCAGGCCATAGATCTGGGGAATCAAATAACCCAGACCGAGAAGAATCGACAATGAGGCAAGTGAGGGCTGAGGCATGGGCAAGGGTTAGTCCGAAGTGAGGGTCGCGGGATTGCCGTAGAGGGTGAACGACCCGACTTGATGGATTTTCAAATCAATGAGCCGGCCCACGTGGTGCGGGGTTCCTTCGAAGACGACGATTCGGTTGCAACCGGTCCGGCCTTGGAGCCGTTGCGGATTCCTCCGGCTCGGTCCCTCCACCAGAACTTTAACGGTTTGATCCAGAAAGCCTTGGTACCTTCTGCTGCCAATTTCGGTGACCTTGGCCAGCAGGCGGGCGTGACGCGATTCATTGAGCGATTGGGGGATTTGATCCGCCATCTGCGCCGCAGGGGTGTCTTGCCTGGGTGAGTACTTGAAGACAAAGGCGTTGTCGAACTCGACCGTCTCCACCAGGGAAAGTGTTTCTTCAAACTCCTCGTCTGTTTCGCCGGGAAAGGCGACGATGAGGTCCGTCGTGATTCCAATCTTCGGGTTGACCGCACGGAGCTTGCCGATGATCTCGAGAAACCGTTCCCGAGTGTAGCCCCGGTGCATGCTCTTGAGCAGGCGGTTGCTTCCGCTTTGCACGGGGATGTGGGCACTGGGACAGAGCTTCGGAAGGGCGGCGTAGGCTTCGATGAGGTCGTCCCCATAACCTTTGGGATGGGGTGAGGTGAACCGGATCCTTTCCAGGCCGGGGATCTCATGGACGGCCTCGAGAAGTTGAACGAAAGCCGTCTTTCCCTGTTTCGTGCCGATTTCCCGCTTGCCGTAACTGGTCACAATCTGTCCCAGCAACGTGACCTCCTTCGTGCCTCCCTCGACCAGTCGCCGGCATTCATCGACGATGTCCTCGATCGTCCGGGACCGTTCGTGACCGCGAGTATGGGGAACGATGCAAAACGTGCAGTGCTGGTTGCAGCCCTGCATGATGCTGACGAAGGCAGTGACCGGGGTGCGGGATGACTTCCCGATGGCGAGGTGTTCCCGGATGGTGGATTCGCTTCCCGTTTCTGCCTCGACGTCGCAGATGTGCCGGCGCTCTCCGGTCCGGATCTGATCCAGATACTCCCCCGCCCGATGGAATTTCTGAGTGCCCAGGACGAGGTCGACATCGGGCAATTGGTCGATCAGGTCCCGTCCCCGGCTTTGGGCCATACAACCCATGAACCCGAGCACGGTGTTGGGTCGGCTCCGACGCGTCTCGACCGCCAGATGGGTCATTTTTCCGAAGGCTTTCTGCTCCGCTTGGTCCCTCACACTGCAGGTGTTGAGAAGGATGACATCCGCCTGTTGTTCCGATGCCGCCAACTGATAACCTTTGGCCATCAGTTGGGCTGTCACGGCTTCAGAATCCCTTTCGTTCATCTGACAACCGTAGGTTTTGATGTAAACACTCGGCATTCTCGGCGATGTTTCGTTGGAGGGGGAACCTACGGGACAGCGTTCGGCTTGAAAAGCAGGAATCGAGGCTCGGGGTATCAAGACGGGATTGATTCCTCGCCTTGAGGTGGAGAGGAAAGCGGGATGGCGAGGATCTTGTCGACCCGGTGCCGGTCCATATCGACGATTTCAAATCGAAACAGTCCGTGATGAAATGAATCCCCCTCCGATGGAATACGGCCCAGTAGCGAGAGCGCAAAGCCACCGACGCTATGGTAGTCATCCACCGACTCATTGGGGAGGGCCTCGAGACTGAGGAGTTCCTTGAAATCATCGATTTCCATCATGGCGTCGATCAGGTAGGAACCATCCTCTCTCCTGAGATAGGGTTCTCGATGCTTTTCTTCCTCGGACGGAAGATCCCCCACGATGGCCTCGAGGACATCGATCAGCGTGACCAGCCCAGTCACACCTCCGAATTCGTCGGTTACCAGCGCGATGTGTTTGCCGGTTTGCTTAAAGGACTCCAGGAGCTTAACGGCGATCATCGTCTCCGGCACGATGAGGGGGGGGACGGCCAAATTGCGGAGGTCAGTCTCCACCCCCGCCTCACTATTGGCCCACATCGCCTTGACCGAGACCATCCCGATCACATGGTCTCGGTTCTCCTCGTAGAGGGGAAAGTAGGAATGGTTGCTGGTCACGATTTTGCGCCAGTTGGTGTCCTTTGAGTCATTGGCATCAAGCCAGATGATCTTGGGGCGGGGTGTCATGAGATCGCCGACACGTTCCTCGTCCAGACGCATTACCCCTTCGACCATCTCGATCTCGGCATGATGGAACACCCCGGCGTGGGAACCTTGCTCCACCATGACTTGAACTTCCTCCCGTGTGATCGTCGGCTCTTCTTGTCGACGGACGCCGATCAGGTCGAGCAGGGAATCGGTGACCCAACTGATGATTCCGACCAAGGGCGAGACGATGCGGCCGAGTTTGTCGATCGGACCGGCGATCGTCATGGAGGTCTTTTCCGGAGCATGGAGGGCGAGTCTTTTGGGAACAATCTCACCCAGAATGAGGGAACTGAACGTAATCAGGGCCACCACCAGTCCGAGTGCGAGTTGGTCGCTGTAGGAGGCGAGCCAGTCGATCCTGGAAAGGCTGACCGAGAGTTTTTCGGCGATAGTCGCCCCACCGAAGGCTCCGGCGAGGATGCCGATCATGGTGATGCCGAACTGGACGGTCGAAAGAAAGTGATTGGGGGATTCCACCAATTGCAGGACCAGACGGGCACGCTTATTGCCGCTTTGGGCCAGCTGTTTGAGACGGGTCTTTCGAGATGACACCACGGCCATTTCGGCCATCGCAAAGACGCCGTTTGCGAGAATCAAGAGGAGGACGATGAGTGCTTCGAAACCGATGTCGGCCATGTTGCTCTTGTTACCGCTCTCCCGATCCTCGGGACCGGGATGAGATCGTTGGGTTCAATGCGTTGGCTGCCTCCCGGGCAGCCAGAATGAAGTCGGTCATCCGGGAAGCGTCTTTTCTTCCGGGACTGGCCTCGACTCCGGATGAAACATCGATCCCGAAGGGTCGGGTGGTTTCGATGCATTGGGCGACATTGTCAGGGGTCAATCCACCGGCAACGATGATGGGGCATCCCAGAGAACCTGCTTCGCGAATCCAGTTCCAGTTAAAGCATTCGCCCGTTCCCCCTCGGGCGGCCGGGGAGTAGCTATCCAGAAGCCAGGCGCTGGCGGGGTATCGGGATAGGGCCTCGAGTCCGGAGCGCGATTGGAGGCGGAAGGCCTTGATCACCGGACCGGGGATCGTTTGGCAAAACTCTGGGGACTCCTCTCCGTGCAGTTGGATGGTGTCGAACTGGCATCGTTCCCGGCACGCGAGGATGGTCTCCGTGGACTCGTTCACGAAGACTCCGACGCGGGAGACAAAGGGGGGCAGATCTCGAACCACCGCCGGAACGTCGTTGGCCCGGATGAAACGTTTGCTGGGTCCGTAGATCATGAATCCCAGCGCATCGGCGCCCGCCTCCACCGCTGCCCAGGCGTCCTCGACTCGCGTGATCCCGCATATTTTTATCCGAATCGCCATCGAACGGGGCTCACTCGTCGGTGAACCTAGATCAACATTCCAGCGGCAACGGTGGCATTGGTCTGCTCATCGATCAAGACCAGACTCCCGGTGGTTCGATTGCGGGAGTAGGAATCAACAAAGAGGGGCGCCGAGGTTCGCATCGAGATGCGGGCGATGTCATTGAGGCCGACGCTGAGGTCCCCCTCGATCTTGTGCAGGGTATTCACGTCGACCTTGTACTTGACCTCCCCGATCAGGCACTTGGCTTCCTGGGTGCTGCTGCGAACGGTGTATTTGCGCCCCACCTGGAGCTGGGTCGTGTCGGAAAACCAACACATCATCACTTCGACGTCTTGGGTCACTTTGGGCGGATTGTTCTTTTTGACGATCATATCCCCGCGACTGATATCGATCTCGTCCTCCAAACAGAAGGCGACCGACATGGGGGCGAAGGCTTCCTGGATCTCGCCGTCGAAGGTGTGAATCTTACTGATTCGCGATGCGAATCCCGAGGGAAGAACGGTGACGGCATCGCCGACCTTGAAGACGCCGCTTCCGACCCGGCCGGCGAATCCGCGGAAATCGTGATGTTCCTGGCTCTGCGGGCGGATGACCCACTGGACCGGGAACCGGGCATCCACGTGATTGAATTCGTTGCCGATGTAGACATTCTCTAGGGTGTAGAGCAGGGTG
>DEAY01000477.1:14769-15065 GCA_002348345.1 Verrucomicrobia bacterium UBA2970 | reverse complement strand
CGATGGCTGGGTTTGCCCTCGTCGCTGACGACGGCGATCAGCGTGCAGGGCGAGGACTCGAGAAGCTTGCCGGAGACATTGAGAAACTGTCCCTGTCCGTTGAAGCGAAGCGTTGGTTGCCCGCCCCATCCCTCGGGTTGAAGGTGGGGTTGGGCCTGTGCGTCCGATTGGAGGGCGTGGTGGGCGTTACCCGAAAGGTCGGTGACGTGTGCCACTCGTGGGTCTCCAGCCTGCGCCAATCGGGCCTGGTCCGCTCTCAAGTGAAGGACCAACTTGGCCTCGGCCGGCTCAGGCGT
>DEAY01000477.1:0-14425 GCA_002348345.1 Verrucomicrobia bacterium UBA2970 | reverse complement strand
GGCGTTGCGGGCAAGTCGGCAAACCGGGCGGTTTGAACGACGAGATGCCGACGGGCACGAACCCGCTCTTGCTTGGATGGCTGACGCTGGAGGATCCGAGACCAGGCCTCCCGGATTTGCTGGTCAAGGGAAAGCTCCTTCTCTGCCAGCCTTGCCGCCAGATGCTGGCTGCGCGCGTGAACGAAGTCATTGTTGAGCAACGCGAGGGCTTGGGTGGGGACGATGGTGACATCGCGCTGTCCGCAGGAAAGGGTTGGGTCCGAGAGGTCGAAAGTGGTCATGAGAGGCGGTAGCAAGCCGCGCTTGAGATAGGTGTAGAGACTTCTTCGCCGTTGGTCTGCTTTGGGCGAAGCCTGCCAAGCTTGGGCCTTGCGTGAGAGGCCCTCGAGGGCTTCGGGTTGAATGGTGGGTTTGAAGCCCGGCCCCCCCAAGGTCAGATCCAGCTCGCCGCTTGCCATGAGGAGCGAGTCGCGAAGTGTTTCGGCGTCGAGTCGCTGCCGTTGGGCGCGCCACCACCAACGGTTCGTTGAGTCGCGTTTTTCGAGAGAAGCGCTATCGGGATGAATCACCGATTGTTGCCAGGTGAGCGAGGAGAGGATGAGCCGGTGCATCGCCTTCATACGCCCTCCGTTGGCCAGGAATTCAGCGGCCAGCCAATCGAGAAGTCGGGGATGGGTGGGCGGGTCCGCAAGGAAGCCGAAATTGTTGGGGGTTCGCACGATGGCCTCACCAAAATGATGCTGCCAAAGCCGATTGACTAGAACCCGAGCCGTCAACGGATGTCGGGGGTCGGCGATCCACTGCGCCAGTTGGAGGCGTCGCTGGGTGGTTTTCGAGCCGGAGTGGGGTGGCACGAAAGCTTGCTCGAGGGCTGGAATCGATGAGAGCGAAGCAGGAACGACTTCCTCCATGGGTTTGTGGCGTTCTCCATTCTTCAAACGATGGAGAGCCGGGGGGGTGGCATCGACATCCGTCCAACCGAGAATCTCCGAGTAACCCAGCTCCTCATCGCTGGGTCCCCCGAGTTGTCCCTTGCTTCTTCCAGGGGGAATGGGGCCCGCCCAAAACGCAGAGGCCATCCGGTAATAGTCCTCCTGGGTGATGGCGTCGAATTTATGGGAATGACAGCGGGCGCACTTGACCGTGAGCCCGATGAAGGCCGACGACGTGGTATGGACCAGATCCTCCAGCCGATCATACTGGTAGTCGGCGGCGTCATTGGGTTCGTCGTTCCAGGTGCCCAGTCTCAGAAAACCAGTTGCGATCACTGATCGCTCGGTGGCTCCCGGCAGTTCGTCTCCCGCCAATTGTTCCAGGATAAAGCGACTGTAGGGCATATCGGAATTAAAGGCATTGACCAACCAGTCTCGATATTTCCAGGCAAAGGGTTTTTCTTGATCACGTTCGTAACCGCTGGTGTCGGCATATCGGGCCAAATCGAGCCAGTAGCGCGCCCAACGTTCCCCGTATTGGGGGCGACTGAGCAAATGGTCGATTCGTTCCTCCCACGCGGTGGGCGAAGAATCGCGTTCGAACTCCTGGATCTCGGCCTCTGTCGGAGGGAGCCCGATCAAATCGTAATGGAGGCGCCGGAGCAGCGTTCGACGATCGGCGATTGGAGCGGGTTGGACCCCTTGGGCATTGAGTTTGGCGCGAACAAACGCATCGATTGGGTTAACCGGTCCTTGCCCCTGGGGTAGCTCTGGGATTGGCGGTCGAGTGATCGGTTGAAGCGACCACCAATCTCGTCCGGCCCGAAGCTCATTGGTGCGTTCGAAAAAATCAAGTTGTCGATCCTCTGGCCAGGGGGCTTCCGAGAGGATCCACCGGCGAATCGTTTCGACTTCCTCGCCGGGGAGGGGTTGGGGTCGTCCCTGCTTCTTGGGAGGCATTTCGCCGAGGGAAATCCGTTCCAGAAGAAAACTCTCGGATAGATCGGCGGGGTCGATGACCGGACCTGAATCCCCTCCATCGAGAAGCCCGTGGCGAGTAGTCAGATTGAGGCCGCCAGAGGGATCGTCGCCCTGATGGCATTCCACGCAGCGTTTGATGAGCAGAGGGGCGATCTCCGTTTCAAAATCAATTGACGGGTCGGCCTCGAGAGATCCGGACGAGAGCAGAAGCGCCGAGCTCAGCAGCATGCTGGCGATGGGGCCGGCTCCTGCCTTCTGGGGAGGCACGATCTGGGGATCTCGTTCATTCATCTCGACCCGACTTGCTTCTCATGAAAACACCGTGACTCGACCGGCTGCCATTCTGAAGAAAACATAGTGCGGTTTTATGGGCAAAGATCGAGATCAATCTTTTTCTTTGGCGTCGAGTCCCAGGGGTAACTGAAGTGCCACAAAACGAGTTTCTCCCGGCGGGAGTTGGAGATGAATCAGCCCCTTGTCGATTGGAAGGGACTGGCCGGTTCGCCACTCACGGGCCGATTGAAAGGGTCGCTTTGCCTTCAGGGTCACCTTGGCGATCGCACCCGCATTGATCTGGGGGGGGCGCGTGGGGTGTTTCACAACACCGTCGTGGTGAACCAATTCGACGACCCAGCCAGTGGCATTGCGGTTGATTTGAAACTGAATCGGATCTCCTGTGAGTTCCACGGGAAAGTAATCTCTGGCGAAATCCCGTAGCCATCGATCGGACACGGCGGTCGGGCGATGGGTGTTGGGATGCGTCCAGGAAGGGATGATCTCGAGTTGGTGGGTCTTCTCGAGTGTGTTGCGATCCACGGCGGACAAGGTCGATGCGAGGCGTTGGTTGAGGACCAGTCGAGTGCCACCTTCGGCGATTCGGATGAGTTTTTCGACCGAGGGAGGTGAGAAGGAATGGTCGCCGGCAAGGAGGAGCACCGCGTAGGCACCGAGCACGTCGGCGGGCGCGTCGAAGAGTTGAACATCGATCCCCTCGCCATAGGGTGTCGGCCGCAAATAGGAGGCCTCGGGATTGTCGGGGAAGGGGGTCTGGTGGATGTGGTCTGAGCCGGGAAACAACTGTTCCTGAAAGAGATCCTCGACCTCACGGTCCCCCGGGGTGGGTTCAAGGATTCCCCAGGGCTTGCCCATGTAGGCGTTGTAGCCTTGATACTGATCCAGGACGATGGCCAGCGGTGTGAAGGGGATTCCCCGGTCGCCTTCGTGCCGCTGCATGAAGGCAAAGAGCTCGCTCGCCCGGTTTCCCAGCGGCGTCAACCGGTAGGGCGGTGTTTCGGTCTCGAAGAAGTTGCTGATGCTTCCTTCCGGAGTGACCATGGCGGTGCCGGCGAACCAGGCGTGAAGCCACATTCTTTGGTAGAAGTTCAACGAGTGGCCGGCATCGAGCCCCCGTGCCGTGCCGTTTTCGAGGATCTGGAGCGGGCCGCTTCCCGTGGTGGAGCCATGGAACCAGGGGCTCACTTGGATGGACCACGGCTTTTGGTTACGGCGGGCGGCCCCCCGGGCGAAGGCGATCTTGGATTGCGTAAAGGCGATATTCTCGCCCAGTTCCAGCCCGATGACCCGAGCCCCCCATTGGCCGGCGTAGGCTTCATAGTGGGAGTGGCCGGTGATACTGAGATTCCAGCCGCGCATCGCCCGCTGTCGCGTGCGGAAGTAGTCTTCGAGAACGCGATAGCAGGTTTGACGGTCGCTTGGCGGATGATCATATCCGGCAAGCCCCTCGGGTTTCATCAGGTGACGCCACTGTCCCAGATCGGCGCCGTAGACGGCCTTCCACCAGCGTTCCCGGTGGGAAAGGTTGTGAAAGTAATAACCCCATTCACCGATCTGAGTGGCGGTAAACAGATTCGCCTCGTCCAAGATCCGCAGAATCTCGTTCTGTTCGTCGTTGATCCGACAACTGCCCTCCTTGACTTGATGATCGGCGGTGTTGGCGTAGCCGACGACCGGCCAGCGGAGGTCCCTGAGATAATTGAAGAGGGGGCGGTTTGAGGGATGAACGCCCGGACCGGGATCGAACCCGTTTCCGAGGTGGTGTTTCTTCATGGTCTCCACGAGGGCTTTGAGAGATTCGACCGAACCGGGGCACCCGTACATGCTGAAGGTGAATTGGTCATGACCGGGAAGCAGTCGCACCTTCAAGGGACTCGTTGCCAGGGATTCGTAAGCCATGGTTCGAGCGGTGAATTCATGGTGCCAGTTATGGTAGCGCCGCGGCATGGCCGAGGCCCGCCATTCCAGGAAATCTGATTCAACGCGATCGCGTTCGATCGGTCGGGGGGGCGTCTTGGCGGGCAAACGAATCGTCCTCAAGGTGATCGCCTCCTCGCGACGATCTCGGCCGAGGATCGAGCCATCGCCGTCGACGATCAGGGTCACGCCGACGTTGGCCTCGATCACCGGCACCCCGTTTTCTCTGGCCCGGGATCGAACCGCCTCATCCTGGGCTTGGGAGGTGGAGCCGAAGGCGGGAATCATGAGGAATCGAGCGCCATCGAGAACCGGAATCCTGGCTAGATCAGGATTCCATCGATCATTGCAGATGATGAACCCCGCCCGTCCGAAGGGTGTGTCGAAGGCTCGACTTTTCGAACCCAATCGGTTCCACCACCAGGAGGGGTGGTAGCCCTCGGCAAACTGCATCTTGTGATAGGTTCCTGAGAGGGTTCCCTGGTGATCGATGAAGAGGGCACAGTTATAGAGATCATCGCCGATGCGTTCGACGAATCCGAAGGCGAGGCATAGGCCGAGCTCCTTGGCCAGGGCTTGAAAACGCTGAATCATCGGGGAATCGATCTCCAGGGCGACCGCGTCCAGTGCCTCGACGGTGAGATGGCCCGCATTGATCTCATTGATGACATAGCCATCAAGGGCGCCCTCGGGTGCCAGGGCGAGTTGAGCGCCCTGAGCCGCCGCTTCCCGGAAGAGCGCCTCCAACCGGTCGGCGTTTTGGCTCAGTCCGAGTTTTTGCGGGCGAAACGAGATCGAGGCCACGCGGATCGTCTCAGCCTGAGCGGCGCTCGGGAGAAGGGAAATCAGGAGGATGACGACGAAAAGCAGGGACCTCATCAGAAGACACGTGGGATGATGCAGATGGCGTTTATCAAGCGGGCGGGAACTCTTGGCAGGTGACGACCGGGTGGCGGGTTCGGATTCGATGGGGCGGTTCCATCCAGGCATGAGGGGAGCCATCATTTCATGAAGCGTTGTTGCGGAAGAACAGTCACCGCTTGTTCAATGTGCCACGGGTTTTTTGAATGATCGTCCGGCCCTTTAGATTGTCTCTCAGTCCTCGATTTTGTACACGATCAGGCAACGGGGGAGACGTTTTTGGAGGAAGGGGTAGCCCTTGTCGGTCACCTTCGTATCGTAGATCATGAGTTGCTGTAATTGCTTCAGAGGCAGGAGAGAGGCCAGTCCCTGATCGGTGATTGCGGTGTCATGCAGCCATAGTTTCTTGAGTTGTTTGAGCGAGCCGAGGTGCTGGAGTCCCTCGTCGGTGACCGCGGTTTCGCCGAGATGCAAGCCGGTCAAGTTCGGCAGCGCCTTGAGAGATCGAAGTCCTTTGTCGGTGACCTTCGTCCCTCGCAGCCCCAGATACTGGAGGCTTTGAATCTTGCTCAGTAACTTGAGCCCGGTGTCGGTGATCTGGGTTCCTCCCAGGGGAAGGTGCGCCAGTTTGGGAAGGGCCAGGAGGTGGTGCAGTCCGGTGTCGGTGATCCGGGTTTGGTAGAGATTGAGCCACTCCAGTTGGTTCAGCTTTCCCAGCAGAGCCAACTGTCGGTCCCCTGCCGGGGTTCCTTCGAGCGAGAGATCGGTCAGGGCGTGTTCCCGGGCAATACTCTCAAAGATGCTGAGATCGAGTTGACTGAGGCCATTGAGATTGATCTCGACGATTTGCTTTGATCGCTCATCGAGAAACACCTGTCCCCCGCGGCGTTGGACATGTCGTTCCAGGGAATCGGCGTTCACCAAGCCAAATTGAATCATCGCCAACCCACAGGACATGACCTGAGTCCATGAGTTGATGAGGGGCCGGTGGGTCACCGGCTGACCATAGGGGAGTGACCTTGGATGGCAAGTGCAGGTTCCGGGCCGGATCTTGGTGACCGGACTCTCCTCCGGTGGAGGCTTTCTTTCAATTGCGCGGTCCCATTGGGTCGGCTAGGATCCGAGGATTCACAGGATCCACCTTCGGGTGACGGGTTTCCGTAGCGCCAGGGGTTGATCCTTGTCAGGAATGAATCCGTTCCGACCAAAGTTCATGACGGCTCTCCCGCTGACGATCGGGATCGGGTGGGGCGTGCTTGGGTGGGGCGTTGATCCGCTCGTGTTTGGAGAGGCGGCGCCCGATGCCTTGAATCAGCAGTTTCAAGAAAAGGTGCGTCCGTTATTTGAGCAGTATTGCTATGAGTGTCATAGCCACGCGGCCAAGAGAGCGAAAGGGGGGCTGGTTCTTGATTCCCGGTCGGGCTGGGAAGTGGGTGGCGCCTCGGGTCCTGCCGTGGTGGCGGGGGAGCCCGATGAGAGTTTGCTGATCCAGGCGATTCGATATTCGGATTTGGAGATGCCGCCCGATGGGCGTCTCCCGGAGGAGGACATCGAGACACTCGTCCAGTGGGTCGCTCAAGGTGCCTTCGATTCCCGGGAGGGAGAGGCTGCCTCAAGGCGGAAGGGAATTGACCTCGAATCGGGGCGCCAACACTGGGCCTTCCAGCCCCTGATGGAAGGTGATCCTCCGGAGGTTCGCGATCAAGCTTGGCCGCGAACCAGCGTGGACCGATACATCCTGGGACGCCTGGAGGAGGCGGGTCTGGCGGCGATGGGCGACGCGGATCCCTATACCTGGATGCGACGCGCCCATTTTGACCTCACCGGCCTTCCCCCTTCCCCCGACCAGATTAGGGCGTTTGCCCGGGATCCATCCCCATCTGCCAAGGAACGGGTGGTCGATCGACTCCTCGCTTCCCGGGCGTTCGGGGAGCGGTGGGGGCGGCACTGGCTGGATTTGGTGGGCTACGCCGATCAGGTCGGCACCTCCAACAATGTTTTTGCCGAACACGCTTGGCGCTATCGAGACTATGTCATCGAATCCTACAATTCGGACAAACCCTTCGATGAGTTCATTCGGGAACAACTGGCCGGAGATTTGCTCGAGAGCCGGTCGGTCGCAGAACGGGCCGATCAAATCACCGCGACGGGTTTCCTGGTGCTGGGAGACATCGAAATCGTGGAGGCGGACAAGGAGAAACTTCTGGTTGATATCGTCGACCAACAGGTCAACAAGGTGGGGCGGGCGTTTTTGGGAATGACCCTGGAATGCGCCCGGTGTCACGACCACAAATTCGATCCCGTCTCACAGCGTGACTACTACGCGATGGGAGGGTTCTTTCATAACACCTCGTCGATCTACAAAACGGAGCGGGGGGTTTGGAGCGACGTCAATGTGTTGCAACTTCCCGAGTCGGCAGCCGAGAAGAAGGTGCGTGAAAGGACGAGTGTAAAACACTTCATGAGATTGTCTGGTTGGAAGAAGGAGCGTGAGGCGCTTCAGGCTCGAGGGCGTGAACTGGGAGAGGCATTGAAGGAGGAAGGGCGAGCTCCCGAGGAACGGGACCGGTTAAAGAAGGAACAGGAGGGGGTGTCGACGCGCCTTGGTGAATTGAATCGGCGGATTCCCCATGCCGAGTATTTTTATCCGAAACACCCGGTTGCCCACGGGGTGAAAGAAGTGGCGTCTCCGCAGGAGATGAGAATCACGATTCGGGGCAATCCTCGAGCCTTGGGTGAGGCAGTGCCTCGTGGGTTTCTCTCGGCGCTCGGGGGAGGGATTCCGGAAATCCCGACCGGTCAGAGCGGGCGCCTTCAGTTGGCCGATTGGATAGTCGATCAACCGCTGGCTGCTCGGGTGATGGTCAACCGGGTGTGGCAAAAGCTTTTTGGGGAGGGATTGGTGAGGACGGTGGATTACTTCGGGGTCCCCGGTGACCGCCCCTCCCATCCCGCGCTCCTCGATGCGTTGTCCCTGTCCCTGGTGCAGGATGAATGGTCGATCAAACGCCTGGTGCGGCGCTTGGTCCTGAGTCGAAGCTACGGCTTGGCGAGTCGCGACGACGCGGGAAAGGCCAAGATGGATCCCGAGAACCGGTTGCTCTGGCGGATGAACCGTTTCCGGCTCGATGCCGAGGCCCTGCGGGATGCCATGATCATGACCGCGGGTCAGCTCGTTTCCTCCGCGGGAGGGCCGGCGATGCCGCTCGAGTTTCCGGAGAATGTGGGGGGGTTGGATCCGAAGGATGTCAATCCACGGAGTTTTCGTTTCTCGAAATGGCGTCCCGAGCAAGCCTTTGAGCGGACGGTTTACCTGCCCGTGATTCGGCATGCCGCCCAGCCGGGGCCGGCAAATTTGCGAAATGTCTTCGATTTTGCGCAGCCCTCGGAGTTCTCCGGCAAGCGGTCGGTAACAGCGGTGCCCACCCAGGCGCTGTTCCTCATGAATGATCGGGAGGTCAAGAAATGGGCCAGGGCTTTAGCAAATCGAATTCAAACCATCTCCGACCAGCCGGATCGATTGGAAGAGCTCTGGCTTGTGGTCTTCAATCGTCCGATCAGTCGGGAGGAAGAAAGGGAGGCATCGGAGTTCCTTGCCTCTCTAGGAGCCATCGGCTGGGAGGAGCTTTGCCACGCGTTGTTGGCAAGCAACGAATTCTTGATGAGACTTTGATGATGAAAACCAACCCCAGTCGATCGATCGAGCAGGGAGGAGTGTTGAACCGCCGGGAATTCCTCAAGACGGCGGCGTGTGGATTTGGTGGCTTGGCCCTCTCGAGCCTCCTCACCCCGGCGTGGGCCGGTCGGGGGCCTCTCGGGGGGCGGGCGCCGCATTTTTCTCCCCGGGCCAAGCGAATGATCTTTGTGTTTCTCGCGGGAGGCCCCTCGCAGGGGGATCTCTTCGCGCCGAAACCCTACATCACGGGAAGGCATGGACAAGCGATCGAATCCCCGGTGGGGGATGATGGTCAGGAGCGTGTCGGCGTTGCCCAGTTTTTGCCCATGGCCCCCATCCGACCCATCCGACCGCGGGGTCAGAGTGGCATGATGATGTCCGACCTGCTGCCCCACCTTTCCAAGGTGAGTGACGAGCTATGTCTGTTGCGTGCCGTCGTTGCGGACAACAAAGCGCACGCACCGGCGACGCTGCAATTCCACACCGGCCACATTGCCGAGGCGCGTCCCTCGATGGGGGCCTGGCTGAGTTACGGCCTGGGAACTCAGAACTCGAACCTGCCGAGCTTTGTCACCATTCATCCTCCTGGGGACGGACGGAGCCATGGGGCGGGATTCCTCCCGGCCATCCACCAAGGAACCCCGCTTCGCGTGCCCCGAAAAAAAGGGGAGCTGGCGATTTCGAATCTGGAGGATCCAGAATCCGATGCCGGCGGACAGCGCCAGCGGCTCAACTTCCTGCAAGGATTGAATCGCCGGTTGCTCAATCGGGTGAAGCGGGATGCTCAGATGGAGGGCATCATTGAGTCCTTCGAATTGGCGTTTCGAATGCAGGCCGCCGCGCCCGAATTGGTCGACCTGGCGGGGGAACCGGAGACGATTCGCAAGCTCTACGGCGTCGATGGAAAGCATACCAATATCAATGGGAGGGCCTGTTTACTGGCTCGCCGCCTGAGCGAGGCGGGGGTGCGGTTTGTACAGGTGACCATGGGGGGGTGGGATCATCACGGAGACATCTTGAACGGCCTCCCGCGAAGTTGCGCCGGGGCGGATCAACCGATTGCCGGACTCCTGGAAGATCTGCGGCAACGGGGATTGTTGGACGAAACCCTGGTGATGATTTCTGGTGAGTTTGGACGGACCTACTGGAGCCAGGATATTTCCGGCTCCAGTCCCATTGAGAAACACGGGCGGGAGCACCAACAGGAAAGCTTCTGCACCCTGCTGGCGGGCGGGGGCATTCGACCCGGAATGGTCTACGGGGAAACCGATGAATTTGGCTATCGCCCGGTGGCGGGGCGCGTGCATCTCCATGACCTGCATGCCACCCTGCTTCACCAACTGGGCATTGATCATGAACGGTTGACCTACCCCCATCATGGCCGGGACTATCGTCTGACGGACGTCTACGGACGGGTCGTCAGTGAGATTCTCAGCGCAGCTCCCCGGGAAGCGAAGGGGAGGGCCTGAGAGGGTCGATTTGAGCCTCTCCAGCGGCCCAGGATCTCCAGGGCAGTGCTGCAGGCGAGGAATGGTTGAAGGGAAGTTCGTCCGCCTGTCGGTGCTCGCCCGTCCCGTCTCGCGAAGGCGTGGAATTCTGGGTTTTGGTTGTCGATGTTTAAGTTTTGAATTCCGGTTGCCTATGAGTCGCTTTCGAATGGGATTGCTTCTCCTCCTGATGGGGGGATTTCAGATGTCAACCGGCAGCACCCTGATGTGGGCGGCGGCCCCCTCGTCGGCGAGGGTGTCTGTGGCCATGAGGCAGGCGGCTGGTTTTTATGCGAATCAGGCAGCCATCCAGGGAGGCTACCATGATGTCTACGCTGCGGATCTCAGCGCCTCGCAATCTTCCAAGCGAGCCCAGGGGGGACTTCAAATCTCGGTGACGGGCTCGGCGACCCCCTCGGTGGGAATGGCTTACTTGGTGGCCTGGGATGCCACTCGGGATCGCTTTTATCTCGAGGCGGCGCGCCAGGCGGGGCGGGCGCTCTTGAAGGGCCAACTGTGTTCGGGGGGCTGGGACTATACGATCGAGTTGGACCCGGCGAAACGGGAACCCTTTGGCTATCGGATGGACGCGGGGTGTCAGGAACCCCGGAATGATACCGGTCCGGGAAAAACGAACTTGGACAACAATGCGACCCAGGGCGCGATTCGGTTTCTCATTCGACTCGATCGAGAGTTGGCGTTTGCCGATGCCGCGATCCATGAGGGAGCGCTGTTCGCGCTCAACGGGCTGGAGAAGGGGCAATATCCGAATGGAGCCTGGCCACAGCGCTTTAATCGCTTCCCCGATGAGAACCAATTTCCTTCGAAGCCTGGGGCCTTCCCCGATGTGTGGTCGCGTGAGTGGCCCGGTCCCGTCTACCATGCCCACTATACGATCAATGACGAGTGCACGCTGAATATGATCGACGTCATGCTCGAGGCCTATCGGATTTACAAGGACGAACGCTACCTGCAGTCCGCGATACGCGGGGGCGAGTTTCTGCTTCAAGCCCAGCTTCCCGAGCCGCAGCCGGCCTGGGCGCAACAGTATGACCGCTGGATGCATCCGGCTTGGGGACGCCAATTCGAGCCGCCTGCTGTGTCGGGGCGGGAGTCGTTGGATGTGATTCGAACGCTGCTGCTGCTCGCCCGTGAGACGGCTCAGAAACGCTTCCTCGAGCCGATTCCCAGGGCCTTGGCTTACTTCAAACGTTCTTATTTGGACGATCCGGTTTCGGACCGGTCGGCTGGTCCTCGGATTGCCCGCTTTTATGAGATGAAGACAAACCGTCCCCTCTTTCTTGTAAAAGGCACGCGCTTGATCGTGCAGAATGAGTCCTGGCGACTGCTGGATGGCTACGATCTAACCTATGACGATGATCACATCGTCACCCACTACACCCTCAAGATCGGTGCCCAAGCCATTCCCCAGCTTGAACGCGAATATGATCGCGTGAAATCGGCGGGTTCAACAACGATGCGTCGTCCCGATCGCCTCTTCAGCATGACCCCGTGGCGTTTTTTTTCCGGGCGTCCGCCGGAACCGACCGATCCGGTCGAGCGGGTGGAGAGAATCCTTGAAAGCATGGATGCCCGAGGGGCCTGGGTGCAGGCCGGTGAACTGGGGCAGAATCCCCGCGTCGTGAGTTTAACGCCCGGAAAAACCATGACCCTCACCGTCGGGGATCAGGTCATTACCGTCGCTCCGGAGCAAGCAATCCAGGTGTTCGAGGGAACCAAGCCTCCGATCGAGGAAGTGCTCCACTCCGGAACATTCAATGCCAACCTTCGATTGCTTTCGTCCTACTTGAAGACGGCCCGATAGCCCATTCGGCCTCGTGGTGGTTCTTGATCAATGAAAAACAACAAATCCCTATTCTTTGGTGGACATTGGTAGAGCCCCAGGAATCAGACCGAAAGGTAAGGAAGTACAAAAAAATGGAGCGAGTGAAGAGATTCGAACTCTCGACATTCACCTTGGCAAGGTGACGCTCTACCAACTGAGCTACACTCGCATCCCAATGCGGCTTGGAGTCTTGCTCGGTGCGATTTGAATTGCAAGCGTTGTTTTAGGGAGGGTCGCGGTGTTTTTTGCTGGAGGGAGAGGGCTGGGGTCCGGCTATAGTGGCGCTTCAAGCGAGGGTCCCCCCGGACCGAACGTTCAAGTTTTGTTGCATGAGCCGATGAGTGGTCCCGTTGTTTCCAGTTCAGAATCCGATATCGAGTTTGAAAAAATCGACTTGGACCATCCCTTGGCGAGCCGGAGTTACCGGCTGAAACCCCCGCGTCACATCGGCGTGCGGTTGGGGCGTGCGTTGGCGGATCGGGTGGAGTCTTTTATCGGTCGCCAGTCCATCCACCCGGACGTGGCCGTCTATGATGCCGGGACCTTCCCATGGGCGGAGCGGGTTGAGAGGAATTGGAGGGGCATCCGGGAGGAACTCGACGTGCTGATGACGCGTCGTGAATCGATGCCCAGTTTTCACGAGATCCTGGCTGAAGCGGGGACCATCACCACGGACAACCAATGGAAGACCTTCTTTCTCCTGGCGCCCGGAATGGATTGCCGGAAGAACCAGGCGCAATGCCCTCAAACGGTGCGGGCCCTCAAGGAGATCCCGAACATTCAAACTGCCTTTTTCTCCATTCTCTCGCCTCACAAACATATTCCAGCCCACCGGGGCGCCTTCAACGGCGTGTTGCGCTATCACCTGGGATTGATGGTGCCCGAAGCAAAGGAGAAATGCCGGATTCGGATCGGAACTCAGATCTGTCACTGGGAGGAAGGCAAGAGTCTGATTTTTGACGATACCTACAACCATGAAGTCTGGAACGAGACGGATCAGTATCGTGTGGTGCTGTTCGTTGACTTTGTCCGCCCCATGCGGCCGCCTCATGACCGCTGGGTGAACGGGTTGCTCCGTTTGGCGGCTCGGACGCCCTGGCTGAGGGAGGCGGGTGGCAGGCAGCAGGCGTGGGAGAAGAAGTTCTACCAGGCTGGAAAGGGTTCGTGAGGGGAACGGTGGTTGCCAATGGTGAGGTGAGGGAGGTCGAATTTCCCTGTCACTTGAGTGAGTTTCTCGAGGCCCAGGGGCTTCTCCCCGGGAGCGTCGTGGTGGAACTCAATGGCGAGGCGGTTGCGCCGTCGGAGTTCGCCGAACGGGATTTGGCTTCGGGCGACCGCATGGAAATCGTCCGGATTGTCGCCGGAGGCTAGGGGGGTTCTATCGGGTCGCGAACGGGTAGAGTAGGGGAATGAGGACACTGGCGAGCAACCAGACGATGAGGTTGAGGGGGATCCCCACTTTGAGAAAATCTCCAAATCGGTAGGCGCCCGCCCCGTAAACCAATGTGTTGGTTTGGTATCCGATCGGGGTGGCAAAACAGGCGGAGCAGCCGATCGCGACCCCGACCAGGAACGGCTTGCTCTCCACGCCGAGGGCGGTGGCGACCTGAATCACAACCGGGGTCACCATGACGGCGACGGCGTTGTTGGAGAGAAAGGTTGTCAGGATGGAGCAGGCCAGGATCACCGCCGAGAGGACGCCGGCGGGTCCCAGGCTCCCGGAAAGCTGGAGGAGGGAGTCGGCGATCAGTTTGACGCCTCCGGTTTTCTCCAGGGCAATCCCGAGGGAGAGCATTCCGAAAATCATGAACATCAATCGCCAGTCAATCGCCTGATAGGCCTCGTCATTTTCCAGACATCCGGTGAGAACGACAAAGAGCGCCCCGAGCAGGGCCAGGGCGGAGATCGGGATGCTGGTAAGTGTGGCGAGGAGCACGATGGCCAGGACGGCGGCAATCGCGAAGTGTTGTTTGTGGCGCCGGGGCATGGTGTGGGCTTCCCGGGTGAGGACCAAGAAATTACGACTCTGTTGAATCCGATCGAAACTCGATTCGGTACCTTCGAACAAAAGTGTGTCCCCCACCCGGAGGCGGGTATTCTCAAAATTCTTTCTCAAGTTCACCCCGCGGCGGTGAACGGCGAGGACTCGCACCCCGTAGCGGCGGCGGAGATCGGAGTCGCGGATCGAATGACCCTCGAAGCGAGATTGAGGGCTGACAATCCCCTCGGCCACCAATGTTTTTTCCGTTCCAACGACCGCCACTCCGATGTCCTCCGATTGCGGGAGGATCTCGATTCCTTCCAGGTTGGTGATTTCGACGACCGACAGCTTGATCACGCTCAGTCGAATTCGATCCTCCGCCTGGAGGACGATCTCATCGAGGCCGAGAGGGAGGGTTTCATGGTGGCGAACGACCTCAAGAATCCGGCA
>DEAY01000277.1 GCA_002348345.1 Verrucomicrobia bacterium UBA2970 | reverse complement strand
CGCTTCCACCAATCCCGATCTGAACAAGCGCGTTCGCTCCCTTCGATTTCGGCAGATCGAGGAGTTTTTCGACCTTCAATCCGACCCCGATTGTCTGAACAACCTCATCGAGGAAGACGGTCGGCTCAAATCTGAGGCGAGCCACCTCCATTCTCAGCGTTCGGAGCTTGAGGGGCTTCTGACAAGATGGATGAAGAGGGTCGGAGACCCCGCTCTGGATGCCTTCCACAACCGTCATCGATCCGCGATTCTGGAAACTTACCTCCAGTCCTACCGTCACTCCGCTTCCGAGGCGGTTGAGGCGCTCAAGCCCTACGAAAGGACACAAGGCTTCCGTTTCTGAGCAAAGCCCTTCCCCCCAGTCTCCTTCAAAAAGGAGGACGTCAATGTCAGCATTCGATCCTCCTTCGGTCTTCTTCCCGCAAGCGGAGCGGGGATTCCTTGACTCCATCCGAGAGAGGATCAAAAAACGACGCTTTCCACAGGTCAGGTCTGAACCCCTCATCGAGATCTTGACAACGGTTCACTAAAGCCCGATGAAGGTCATGGCCTTCGAGCAAGTCACATCCGACAACCGCAACCCCCTCGTTTCCAACGATTCCCATTTCATGACCTTGATCAGTCTCACCGAAAAGTTTGGTCAGATCTCAGAGCATTGGCGGCCCAAAATCGTGGCTCAGGCCAATGGCCAGGAGCTCAAACTGGTCAAATTCAAAGGCGTCTTTCCCTGGCACCTTCACGAACTCGAAGATGAGATCTTCCTGGTTTGGAAAGGGACCATGCGAATCGAGTTCCGAGACCGGACCGTCCCCCTGACCCAAGGAGAGTTGTGCGTCGTTCCCCGAGGCATCGAACACCGGACCTGCGCAGAGAACGAGGCCGAGGTCATGATCTTCGAGCCGGCCGCCACCCGCAACACGGGCAACGTACACGACGAACGGTTCACAGCTCCAATCGACGACCGAATCTAGCCGGTATCCCTTGGAGCATCGCCGGGCTTCGTATGCCCCATCTTCAGACCGGGCAGCGTCACTCCCTCGATGAACGCTGGCCTGGGTGACGGCCCTCACTCCAATTCGGTCCTAAATCCTTGCATCGATCCTGCCGAGGGGTTGCAATTCGTTGGCATCGGTTCGGATGCAACGGACCGTTCAAGCCATTGCCTGAAGTGAGAGGAATCCGTTCATGGCTTTGAAGATCATCAGCCTGTTCCTGGTCTGCACGATGCTGGCTCGAGGCGAGTCAGCCTTTGTGAACTGGGAAACAGCCCCCGTGCGGCCACTCGCCCTGAGCCCGGACCGCAAGGTGCTTGCCGTGGCGAACCTCCCGGCGGCGCGCCTGGAGCTGATCAATGTCATGGGGACCGTCCCCGAACCGATGGACAGCATCCCTGTCGGACTTGATCCCGTGACCGTGCGATATCGGAATGCCGATGAGGTTTGGATCGTCTGTCGCATCTCGGATGCGATCAATATTGTTCGACTCAGTGAGCGCCGAGTCGAGTCGATCGTGCCCACGGCCGACGAGCCCTCCGATGTGGTGTTCGCGGGAAAACCGCTTCGCGCCTACGTTTCTTGTTCCGCGGAGGATCTGATCCAGGTCTTCGACCCCGATACCCACACGCTCGTGGACACCATTCCCATCAAGGGCGAGCGGCCTCAATCCCTGGCGATGAGCCCCGATGGACTCGAGGTTTACGTTGGTATTTTTGAATCCGGCAACGCATCCACCATTCTCGCCCCCCGTTTCGGCGGCGGGTTCGTCCCCGGCAGTGTCGTTGACTTTCATGATGGTCCCTACCAAGGTGCCAATCCGCCACCGAATTCTGGAGACGCCTTTTCGCCGCCGCTCGGAGAACACGGGCAATCGCCCCCTCCCCGAGTCGGCCTCATCGTAAAGAAAACCCCCGAGGGGCAGTGGCTCGACGACAACGGCACGGACTGGTCCGAGTTTGTCTCCGGGAACAAAGCCCCCCTCTCCGGGCGTCCCTCCGGATGGGACATGCCCGATCGCGATTTGGCGATCATTCAGACCCGGGATCACTCGATCGAGTATCTCTCAAGACTGATGAATATCTGCATGGACGTGGCGGTCAATCCCGCCACCGGTCAGATCTCCGTCATCGGGACCGATGCGACCAATGAGATCCGCTTCGAACCCGTTCTCAACGGCCGCTTTCTCACGGTGGAACATGCCCTCGTCGATCCCGTCTCGGGTTCCGTGGAACGCATCAATCTCAACCCCCATCTTGAGGGATTGAGCCCCCCCTTCCCGACAGATCTCACGACACGCTCGATCGGAGATCCCCGGCAAATCCTCTGGTCCCCCGAAGGCCACAGAGCCTATGTCGCAGGAATGGGCTCCGATAATCTCCTCGTGCTCGACGCATCCGGTGCCCCGACGGAATCGATTCCCATCCCCTTGGAGGGGGGCCCCACCGCTCTCGCCCTCGACCCTGAAGCGGAAAGATTATTCGTCTATCAACGGTTTGCCAATCAACTCACCGTCATCAACACCCAGACCCTTGAACCCCAATCGTCGATCCGCCTCTTTGACCCCACTCCCTCCGACATCCGCCAAGGGCGCGTGCACTTTTACAACACTCAGAAGACGTCGGGATCCGGACATGTCTCCTGTGCCTCGTGCCACGTCAATGGTCGCTTTGATCGACTCGCCTGGGATCTGGGAACCCCTGAGGGACCGGAGATTCCGATCAACCGGACTCGAAGTTTCGAAACGGAATTCCAACCCTCCAATCCCTTGACCTTTCATCCCATGAAAGGGCCCATGGTAACCATGACGATGCAGGATCTGATTGGACACGAACCCTTCCACTGGCGGGGAGACCGATTCGGAATCGAAGCGTTCAACGCCACCTTCACCGATCTGCAGGCAAGAGACACCCCCCTCTTGCCTGACGAAATGGCCGAATTCAAGGCATTCCTGGCATCGCTCCACTTTCCGCCGAACCGCTACCGAACGTTTTCCAATGCCCTCTCCCCCGAGGTATCCCTTCAAGATCAATTCAGTCTGGGCCGAGATGCCAACGGACTCCCGGCGGGAAGCCCCTACGGAACCGGAAACGCCCTCCGCGGCCAAGATCTATTTCGCGGCGAGGCCACCTGCTCGACCTGTCACACCTTATCGACAGGGCTAGGGACTCACATGAGGTTCAGCCAAGGTCACTGGAAAGAAATTCCGAGGGGACCTCACGGGGAACGGTTCGTCTCGTTGGTCGAACAACCACGCACCAATGAGCTTCCCTTCAAGATCGCATCGCTCAGAGCGCTCTCTGAAAAGGTCGGCACGAGTTTCTCGAATCGGGAGAGCCCTACCGGGTTCGGTTTTTCACACAATGGCGCCGTCGACAGCCTCACCCGTTTTCTGCAAGACGGCTTTGACTTCGTCGAAGACCAATCCACCGCGGACCTGATTGCCTTTCTGCTTTCCTTTACCGGCTCCGAAATCGACCTTGGGCATCCCCAAGCGCAAGCCCGTCCGCCCGGACTCCTCAGCCAGGACACGCATGCTGCCGTTGGCGCCCAATTCCTCGCCAACGCCGGCAACCGGGATGCCCCTACCCTTCGCCGAAACCTTGGGCTCACCCAGAGTGACGACGATCCGGTCGACCTCG
>DEAY01000086.1 GCA_002348345.1 Verrucomicrobia bacterium UBA2970 | reverse complement strand
CGGCGGATGTGCTCGATCACGCAACCGATGCGGTCGGCGTGGGATCAAAGATGGGGTTTGACGCGACTCGAAAGCTGTCCGGCGAGGGGTTCACGCGGGAGTGGCCTCCGCTCATTCGGATGGATGCCGACGTGACCCAAAAAATAGATCAGATTTGGCGTTCGCTTCGGGTCTGACCCCCTGCTCGCCAAGGAGGGCTTCGGATGATGCGATGGAGCTGGATTCGGGTGGCGATCGGTTGGGCGATCCTGTTCGTCAACGGCGACGTCGGGGTGGCCCAGGACCTGCCGGTTCGTTCTGGCCCGGGATCCCTCGATCGGCAGATTCAAGCGGTTGGCACTCGTGCCGGCGTTTGGGGAACGCTTCGGTTTGGTTTGGAGGCCTGGGTCTATCCCCTCAAGGCGTTTGATGGGCTTGAGATCGGACTGGTAAATCCGGCGGGTCACTTCCAATCGATCCATCATCAGGTCCGGAAACAGTCCCACTCTCCCGTGGCGTCGTTACTCGAGTTTGAGGGGGCTGACTGGACCCTCCGGGTGACCCTCTTCGTGCCGCGGGAGACCGCGGGAGGAAGAGTAAGCTGGGAGGGAACGCTTCCGGAGGCGACATCCCTCGCATTGAGATTCCGGCCCGTCCTGGGTCCCATGCATCTTCCGATGGCAGGTTCCCCGAAACTGGAGTGGCAGGATGGCTCGGAGTCGCTTTGGATGAAGCATCCAGATCGATCCTCCGGCTTAATGATTCGAGCCCCCTCGCTTGATGCGGTGGAGTGGCAAGCGGGAGGGCGCGTCCGATTGCGGTTTCGGAAGGGGGCGGAGGCGCGGTCGTCATTTGACTTCATGGTGACCCGAGAACCGATCGCCGAGGCGGCGATCCGGATGGATCGGCATCTGGCTGCCTCGAGGCGTTACTACCGAGATCTCCTTCAACGCCTGCCTGAGGTGGACACGCCGGATGCGGAGGTGAATCAGGCCCTGCTCTGGGCGGGAATCTCATTGGACCAGTTACGGATTCGAAACCCGGACCTGGGTTGGGGTTTGGTGTCAGGTTACAGCAGTTCGCGGGGCGGCATGCGTCCGAAGCATGCCCACGACTTCAAGGCGCCGACCTTGGCCTCAAGGGCCTATCACCGGTTGGGGCTATCGGGTCATGTTCGCGAGGCACTGGAGTCCTTGAAACCGTATCATCGGGCGGATGGAAAGACCGTGCGTGAAGTGGCGCCGTCCTGGGTTCACTGGCCTGGTTTTTTTGAAGAATCCCGGCCTGCTTACCAACACACCGATGGCCCGGTTTACTGCCTGGTGGCCTATGGGCATTACTTGCGGAGTACCGGTGAGGAATCCTTGATCCGGAATCATTGGCCCGCGATCTTGGGGACCTATCGTTGGTGCCTGGAGCAGCTTGATCCCTCGGATGGATTGCTCCGCATTGATCGGGGGGCTTCTGAGAGCTCCACCGAGATCCTCAAGGACACCCAGTTGGAGCTGATGTGGGTGCGAGCCCTGCGGGAGGTGTCGTATTTGGCGCGGTTCATGGAGGAAGAGTCTCTGGCAGTCGAGGCTGAAGGGATTCGCAAGCGGGCGATGGCCGCGATTGGAAGCGAGTTCTGGGATCAAGAGCAGGGCTTTTACATATGGGGAATCAATCGGGCGGGGGAAAAGTTGAGTTCATTGGTGCCTCACCATGCGATTGGGTTCTGGTTGGGAGAACTGCCCCGTGATCGGATTGAGACCGCGCTCCGGACCCTGTCCCGGGCTGAGTTCATGACTGATTGGGGCATCCGAAGTCTAGCCTTGGGCGATCCCCGTTTTGATCATCGCTCGTATCATTCAGGTTCGGTCTGGCCGGTTTGGAATGCCGGTGTCCTGATTTCTGATTTTCAGCGAGGGCGAACCGAGCGGGCTTTTGCCAATTGGCGGCGGATGATAGAGGCGCGCTGGAAGAGCAGTCTGGGGCCCATGCCCGAGGTCTTTCGGGGAGATCGTTTCGAATTGCTTCCGGAGGCCGTTCCCCATCAGATGTCTTCGGAGTTGGCGGTGGTGAACGGGTTTTACGAAGGCTTGTTGGGGCTCGACGTGGATGTGCCTCGGGATCAACTCGCGCTGGCACCCCGGCTGCCCATGGCCTGGGACTCGGTCCGGGTGCGCCGGGTGCCGTTTGGCCCCAGAAGCCTTGATCTGACGATTGAGAAGCGGCCGGGTTTCTTCCGGTTGGCATTGCGGCGAGAACGTGCGATCCCGCTCACGATAACCTTGGAAGTGGAGTTGCCTTTGGGCGGGGGGGTTCGATCGGTTCGGGATCGTTACGGTGCCCCCTATTACCGGGTCCGTCGCCGTGCGGTTTCCCAGGCCGTGCAGTTTGAACGGAGGATTGATGATGAACAATACGAAGTGGTCATTCGGCATGGTGGCGATTTCGAGTTTCGCCCTCAATGGGAACCTCTCGAAGAGGGATCTCAGAGCAAGAACCTGCGGCTGATCGACTACCATGTGAAAGGGGTCTGGTGGCATGGCTTGATGGAGGGTCGGCCGGGGCGGACATACCGGTTGCGGTTCTCGGGTTCCGGGGTCGGTGAAGCTCGGACCGTGGAGGGGGGGCGATTGATCGAGGCGGGGTTGAATCATTCCGTCGTGGAAACCCGTGGGCCGGAGGACCAACCAAGAGACCGTGCCGGGTATGTGGAGTGGCCCCTTCGTGTGAAACTGGCGACCCGACCTGATCGAACCCAACTGCTCGGGACGCTTTCGAAGTCAGCCCTGGCGCGGCCGTCAGCAGGCCTTGTTGCTTGGCAGGAAAACGTCGAGCGGATTCGGAACAGGATCCAGGAGGTGATGGGACCGGTTCCGGGGGAGGAGCGATGGGTGGATTTGGGGGTTGAGGTGGAGTCGGAGGTGGAGGCGGGGTCCTATGTGCGTCGCTTGATTCACTACCAATCGGAACCGGATTCCAGAACGCCGGCCTATCTGTTGATCCCGAAGAAGTGCTTGGCGGGTGACTCGCCGGCACCGGGAGTCCTTTGCCTTCATCCCACGGATCATCGGGTGGGGCATCAGGTGGTCGTGGGTTTGGGTGGGAAATCGGGGCGAAACTATGCTGAAGAGCTGGCCCGGCGAGGTTGGGTCGCGATTGCCCCGAGCTATCCCCTCTTGGCCAACTACCAGCCGGACCTCGAGGCATTGGGGTATCAGAGTGGATCGATGAAGGCGATTTGGGACAACCGGCGGGCCATTGATCTCCTGCAATCCCTCCCCTATGTTCAGAAGGGGGGGGTGGCGGCCATCGGCCATTCCCTGGGGGGGCACAACGCGATTTACACGGCGGTCTTTGATGAGCGGATCAAGGTTCTGGCGACCAGTTGCGCCTTCGATTCCTATCTGGACTATCAGAACGGTGATATCAGGGGATGGACGAGCCAGCGGTATATGCCCGCGTTGCTGGACTACGAGCTCGCCGAAATCCCCTTTGACTTTCACGAGCTCCTAGGGGTGCTCGCGCCGCGAGGTCTCTGGGTGAGCGCTCCCCTGGGGGATCATAATTTCAAATGGGAGAGCGTGGATCGAATCGCCCGTGCAGCGCGGCCGGTGTATGAATGGTTCGGGACGCCAGACCACCTGCAGATCCGTCACCCCGAGTGTGGTCACGATTTTCCTCCCTCCATGAGAGAGGAAGCCTATCGGTTCCTTGCCCGGGGACTGGGGGTTGATCCGGCAGACTAGCTAGTAGTAGCGGACGTAGGCCTTTTTCCGGAGCGTTTCAACCCACTGCTTTTGCAGTCGGTTTTGCTCCTCGGCGAGGAGGGTTTTTTCGATATCGGCGCGGACGTCCTCCAAGGGCCGTGGTTCGGCGTTGCGGTGTGCCTCGACATGGATCAGATAGGAGCCTTCATCCCGGACAACCACGTCACTGACGTCGCCGGCTTTCAGGGCAAAGGCAACCTCAGCTAGGTCCTCGCGAAGAACCGATTTCTCGACCCACCCCCAATCGCCTCCGCTTTCCCGCTGGGACCCGTCGTGGTAAACGGATGCCATTTCCGCGAAGGAGGCGCCGCCGATCACCTTGTCTCGGATCTCGGCGAGGAGTCTGGGGGCGATGTCGGTGTTCGACGGGTCGTGCTGGAGAAAAATCATTCGCAAATGAATCCGTTCTTCCTGCTGATAGCTTTCAAGGTTTGCCTGATAGTACTTCTCGATCTCGAAGGGAGAGACAAGAACCACTGAGTTGACGTTTCTTGCGGTCAGGGCGTCGACGATCACCTGTTGTCGAATGCCCTTGCGATAGGCCTCGTAGGTCAGTCCCCTTGCTTGAAGGGTTTTGGTGAGGGTCAGGCGGTCGCCGAATTGACGGCGAATCCGATCCTTGACCTGCTCGTCGATGACGCTGTCCGGGATCGCGTAGCCCTGCGTTTCGAATTCATTGATGATCAGTTCTCGATCAATCAGGGTTTCCAGAGCGGTTTGTCGAACCTCATTGACTCGTTGTTGGAGGAGGGAGGGTTCGCGTCCGAATTGCCTGAAGAGTTCCTCTTCCACCGGGGCCGTTTGAATCTTGATGTCATCGACGGTGATCGGTGAGTCAAACACCATGGCGACCACTGCATTGAGGAGCTGGGGAGCGGCAAGAACCGATCGTTTTCCTTCGAGGAATCCGAGCACAACAGCCAAAAGGATGGCACAGCGAGCGGTGAGATTGAATGGAGACCGTTTCATGGAGTATCCGTTTTTCCCTTATGGGGTGGAGGCGATGCGCTTGATTGACGACGCTTCCTGACGACGCCAGGACCGCCGCCCTGCACTGGATATAGAAAACCATTGGCGGTCGGTCAAGACACCAGGCGCCTTGGAGGTGATTTCGAGGTGATTTGGCGGGGTGGAGGCCACTGCATTCCCGATGGAGAGTTTTTTGACATTCAAGGCTTTTCGTGATTGGTTGTCGGTCTCCCTATGAGCGTTGCTCCATTATTCAAGGCATGGGTTCGAGGCCGTGTGGGCTTAGTTGCCGCGCTTGTCGCCATAGTTCTCTCTCGGTTCGGGGTGATCGGGGATGAGGGGCAGGCGGCTCTCGATGCGGCTGTTGGGCAGTTGACGCTCTATCCCGGTGTGGGGGCGACGCTGTTTGCGGGGGAGCCGATGATTTCGAATCCAACCAATATCGATGTCGATGAACTCGGTCGAGTCTGGGTCTGCGATGTTGAGAATTATCGATCCCATGGTCGACGCAACCAGCGGCCCGAGGGCGACCAAATCCTGATTCTGGAGGACATTGACGGGGATGGGGTGGCGGATGGGAAGAAGGTCTTCTACCAGGGGAGGGATGTCGATGCGGCTCTGGGAATCTGTGTGTTTGATGGCCACGTGATCGTGACGTGTGCGCCTAACGTTATTCTATTCAGGGACGAGGACGGCGACGATGTCCCTGATTCCAAGACCTATCTGTTTTCCGAGACCGGAAGGCCCCAGGATGATCATTCGACGCATTCCTTTGTCTTCGGTCCCGATGGGCGGTTTTACTGGAACATGGGCAATGGAGGGCTGTATGTCCATGATCAGGAGGGGCGTCAGGTGTTCGACCAGTTTGGGTCACCAGTTTTTGATCGGAGGGTGAGTCGTTCGTTTCCCGAATACCAAGGGCAGGACAGTCCCTTTCTCGGAGGCATGGTGTTTCGCTGTGCATTGGACGGGACTGACTTCGAGGTGCTGGGTCACAATTTCCGGAACAACTATGAAGTGACGGTCGATTCCTTTGGCAATCCCTGGCAGTCCGATAACGACGACGATGGAAACGCTGGCGTGCGGCTCAACTACATCATGGAATACGGGAACTACGGGTATCTTGATGAAATGACGGCTGAGAGCTGGAGAGTCCCGAGAATAGGGGAACATCCCGACATCCGGCGTCGACACTGGCATCAGAATGATCCCGGTGTGGTTCCGAATTCTGTGCAAACGGGCGCGGGTTCTCCAACCGGGATCACCGTCTACGAGGGAACGCTATTGCCCGGTGCCTTTCACAATAAGGTCCTGCATTGTGACGCGGGTCCGGGGGTGCTCTGGGCGGCGGACGCGGTGTCACAGGAATCGGGCGTTGCGGGGACGATGCTCAATTTGGTTGAGAACAAAACCAATCGTTCCTTTCGACCGGTCGATGTTGCCGTGGCTCCGGATGGATCGCTTTTTCTGAGCGATTGGTACGATCCGGTCATCGGATGGAATCGGCAAGCCGATTTGAACCATGGTCGAATTTTTCGGATTGCTCCTGTCGACCATCCCTACCGGCCCAGGGTGCATGATTTTCGATCGATTGACGGCGCGATCGAGGCGCTCAAGAATCCGTCCTACAGTGTTCGGGCAAGGGCTTGGCGAGTGCTTCATGCCCGGGGGGCGGAGGCGATTGCCGCGCTTGAAACGATGGCAGAGAGTGCGAACCCTGTCCATCGGGCGCGGGCCTATTGGCTGCTGGCGGCCTGGCAACCGCGGGGTCCTGAATTTGTCCGTCGAGCGATTCAAGATTCGAATCCGGAGATCCGCCTGGTTGGCCTCCGGGCGGCCGCTCGATTTGGCTATCCCTTGACCCCACTCCTGATTGACTTGACCGGCGACCCCTCGCCTGTTGTCCGCCGGGAATGTGCGGTGACGCTTCGGCGCCTTCCCAACGGCCGGGTGGGCTCTCTCTGGGCGCGCCTCGCCGGTGGGTTTGACGGTCGGGATCGATGGTATCTGGAGGCCTTGGGGATTGGCGCGGAAGGGCGATGGGATGAGTGCCTCGGCGCCTTACCTCCGATAACGAGGAAAGCCTATCGTCAGCCGGCTTTGCGAAAGCTTCTCTGGCGTTCCCGGGCGACGGTCACGCCTTTTCATCTGGCAGAGATTCTCCGCACGACCTCGCTCCCTGAAGAAGAGATTGCGGCCTTATTGCGCGCCTTCGATTTTCAACCGGACACCGAGCTGAGGACCCAGCAACTGGAATCATTGCTTCGCGGCCAGGCGCTTGCGGGGAGGGCAACCTTTCGTGATCGCATTCGATATGAGGCGCTCCTCCGAATCGCCCGATCAAGCCACCTGCATAAAATGGATATCCAGGCCGAGGCGATCTCTTTGATCAGAGAGATTTCCGACAGGACACTCAAGATCGAACTGATCCGCCGCTTTGAACGGAGAGAACAAAGGGAGTTTCTGACCGACGTGATGGGAAGCGAGGCCGAAGACACGCTTCGACGCCAGGCCCTTCAGGCCCTCTGTGACCTGGGTGAAAGCGAATTCCTGGCGGCCGCCTTGCGGGCCCCGGGACCGGCGGCTGATCGAATGATGGAAATCATCTCGGGGGCGAGGCGCCCAGAGTTGGTCCCTGCTCTGAAGCGGGTCATCGTGAACCAAGGGCACTCCTTCCGTAGTCGTTCCACCGCCCTCCGCGAATTGATTGAGGGTGGGCATGGAACGGGCGAAGTCCTGGCCCTGGCCCGTGAGGGTGGTTTTCCGGAGGACTTAGAGGAGGTTGCGGGACATTCCTTCTCCAAAACCCTCCACGTAGTGAACCGAAACGCGGCGGCGGCGTTCTTTCCGGTGCCGGCGATGAAGGGGAACGAGGTGCTTCCCGGCATGACGGAACTGTTGGTCTTTGCGGGTGACAAAACCCGTGGCCGGGAGATCTTTGTCGAGGCCTCGTGTGCCCAATGTCACCGGGTCGGAAGCCTGGGAATGGCCTACGGTCCCGATCTTTCCCGGATCGGATCAAAGCTGTCGAAACGAGGGCTCTACGAATCGATCCTCGATCCCGACGCCAGCATTTCCCCGAGCTACCAGGGAATTGAAGTGATCCTGACCTCCGGGGACACGCTCACCGGACTCCTGGTCAGCGACTCGGACTCGGAGTTGGTTTTGAACCAACCGGGTTCCGGTTTGCGGGTTCTTGCCAAGGGAAAGATCTCCGAGGTCCGCTATTCGCAGATTTCAGCCATGCCCAGTGGCTTGCATCAGCTCATGACCGTCAACGAGCTGGTTGATCTCGTCGAATTCCTGGCGAATCTAACCGATTAGATTCCTCACCGCCCTTCCATGGCGGGTTAACTTCCTGAAAAGAGCCATAATGGCTCAGTTTGGAAAAATGACACACAGTGACCCAAATAGAGACAATATGACCCTAATCGGTTTTATTTTTTGTTTCGGTATGGTTAATGTAAATGACTAATAATTAACAAGTTATGAGTTATAAGTCCGGTTGGCATTCATCCTGTTAAAGGAGTCATGTGCGTCTTCTCGCAATTGAGTGAGAGAAGAAATTGAAACCAAACTGAAAGGAAAAGAAATGAGTCGATTAAGCCTTGTGAGGAACCGTCGATGGGATCCATTCCACGAAATGAATGCGATGAACAACCAACTCAGCGAGCTGTTCTTTGGAAACAGCGGCACCAGCGCCTTCGGTCGAAACGGGTCCGTTTCGGAGTGGGTACCCTTGGTGGATGTGATCGAAGGGGATGAAGACTATGTCATCAAGGCCGACCTGCCCGAGGTCAGCAAGAAGGACATTTCGGTCAAAGTGGAAGAAGGGGTGCTGACGATCTCCGGTGAACGCCAAGCGGAAAAAGTGGGTGATGAGAGAAAGGTCCATCGGGTGGAGCGTTCCTACGGGAAGTTCATCAGGAGTTTTCGCCTCCCGGAGAACCTGGATTCGGGGAAGGTCGCGGCCGAGTTCAAGGACGGGGTGCTGCGGGTCACCCTTCCAAAACTGCCGGAGGCGAAGCCTCAGGCGATTGAGGTAGCGGTTGCCTAGAAGAGCCGAGCGGCAATGAAGGGAGCGAGGCCGTCGTCAGATCCGGAGCGGATCTGGCGTCGGTCTTTCTCTTTGAACAGGTTCGAGGGTTTTCGTGTCGAAGGGCGTAGTTGGGAGGCAAAAGCTTCGCGACGTGGAGGCGTCTCGATCATTTGAACATGAAGGAAGTCATCAGAATGAGGGTGGAATCAGTGAAAGCCATGTCAATTGGAGGGGGAGTGTTCATGGGAATGTTGCTATGGATCAACCTTCCCACGGTGATCCTTGGGAAGTCACAACCCCTGGATCCGCCGGCGCTCAGCGTGGAGGACGAGCCCTTGTCCCGGGAGGTCAAACTCGCGACGAGCTTCAGTTCGGTGGTGAAACTGGTGGCCCCGAGCGTGGTTTATGTGACGAGTGAACGGGATGGGCGAGCGGAGATGGAACCCCCTACCGACCCCTTGTTGGAGCGGTCACCCCTGTTCCGGTTCTTTGATCAGCGAGGCACCCGATCGAATCCGCCAAGACCTGTGATTGGGTCGGGTGTCATCATCTCTGAAGAGGGTTATATCCTGACGAATCACCACGTCATTTCCGAGGCGGATGAGGTGGTGGTCACCTTGGAGGACCAGACGACTCAATTCCCTGCCAAGGTGATCGGAGCGGATCCCCACACTGACGTGGCGGTCCTGAAGATCCAATCGGAGAAGCCCCTTCCTGCTGTAACCTTGAGCAATAGCGATACCTTGGAGATCGGGGATGTCGTGCTCGCCTTAGGCAATCCCTTTGGCGTGGGGCAAACGGTGACGATGGGGATTGTTTCGGCGACCGGGCGGAGTGGATTTGGAATGGTGAACGTCGGGGATTTTATCCAGACCGATGCGTCGATCAATCCGGGCAATTCGGGGGGGGCGCTGGTGGATGCGGAGGGACGCTTGGTGGGGATCAACACGTTGATTATCAGCCGGACCGGCGGGAATCAGGGAATCGGGTTTGCTGTGCCGATCAACATGGCGCGGAATGTGATGGACCAAATCGTTGAATACGGGGATGTACAGCGTGGACTCTTGGGGATCAGCATGCAGCGTATGGATGAGGCGTTGTCGAATCAATTCGGGATTGAAGTCGGTCAGGGCGTTCTCGTGAGTGAGGTCCTGGCGGACGGTCCGGCGGACCAGGCTGGTTTGCGAGCCGGGGATGTGATTCTTGAATTCGACCGGCGACCGGTCACTGAAATGCGTGAGCTCAAACTGATGGTGGCGGAGACCCGCCCAGAGACGGAGGTCGCCTTCCTCATTCTTCGTGACGGCGACGAGCTGACGAAACAGGTCATCCTGGGGCGTTTGCCCGAGGAAGGATACGCGGCGCTCAGTCCCTCGTTGATTCCAGAGAAAGGTGGCATGGAGCATGACGCGCTCGATGGCGTGACGGTCAGTGATTTGACCTCCGATTCGAGGGCGGAGTTTCAGATCCCTCGGAAGGTCCGAGGCGCTCTGGTCACCCGGGTTGAGCGGGAATCCCCCTCCGACGTCGCGGGACTGAGCCGAGGGGATGTCATCGTTGCGATCGAGCGGCAACCGATTGAAAGCGCTGAGGATGCCGTGGCGTTGAGTGAACGAATCTCAAAAAGATCGGTCCTCCTCCGGCTTTGGAGCCCGGGGGTCGGTTCCCGCTTTGTCGTGGTTGATGCCGGCAAGGACCGCCGGCGCTAGGCTTCGATCAGTCGGGCAGGGTCGAGTTGAAAAAACGCCTCGTGATCCAAGGACCACGAGGCGTCGGATGGGGAGTTGAGAGTGTCCCGGAAAAGGGATTAGAGTCCCTTGTTCAACATATACCGAAGGAGGTCGCCGACTCGGTTGCTGTAGCCCCATTCGTTGTCGTACCAGCTCAAGAGCTTGAAGAATCGACTGTTCAACTCGATGCCTGAGCCGGCGTCAAAGATGGATGACGCACTGCTGTGGATGAAGTCGGTGCTGACGACCTCGTCGTCCGTGTATTCCAGGACCCCTTTGAGGTAGGTTTCGCTGGCTTTCTTCATGGCGGCTGAGATTTCCGCATAACTCGTTTCCTTGACCGTTTTGATGGTCAGGTCAACGCAGGACGAAGTCGGCGTGGGCACGCGTAGTGCCATCCCGGTGAGTTTGCCCTGAACTTCGGGTAATACCAGCCCGACCGCTTTGGCAGCCCCCGTTGCCGAGGGAATAATGTTGATGGCTGCGGATCGACCGCCCTTCCAGTCCTTGCGGCTCGGTCCGTCAACCGTCTTCTGCGTGGCCGTGTAGGCATGGACGGTGGTCATCAGTCCCTCATCGACTCCGAATCCCTCCTTAAGGAGTACGTGGACGAGGGGGGCGAGGCAATTGGTGGTGCAGGAGGCGTTGGAGATGAGGTGATGTTGAGCCGGGTCGTAGGTTTCGTGGTTGACGCCCATCACGAGGGTCGCGATGCCGTCCCCTTTCGCCGGTGCGGAAATAATCACCTTTTTGGCTCCCGCTTCAATGTGGCCCTTGGCCTTTTCCGCTGCGGTGAAGAGGCCGGTGGACTCGATCACGACTTCAACGCCCATGTCCTTCCAGGGAAGACCGGAGGGTTCGCGGGCGCTGACGACCTGGATGTCCTTGTCGTTGACGACCAGGACGTCGTCGTCGGCTTGGTCGGCGGAGGATTTCTTGGAGGAAACCGTACCGTTGAATCGACCTTGGGTTGAATCATATTTGAGAAGGTAAGCGAGATTATCTGCCGGAACGATATCACCGACCGCGACGACCTCGATTTCATTCCCCACGAGGCCTTGCTCAACCAAGGCCCGGAAAACCAGGCGTCCGATGCGTCCAAAACCGTTAATCGCTACTTTTGTTGCCATTCTTTGCTCTCTCGATATTTTTTGTCTTTACAACCGCCTTCCCCCAGGGGGCACCCCGAAAACGAGCTGGGCATAGTAGCCCTGAGCTTGCCACCGTCAACCTTGAACTTTCTTGGACGGAAGGGTCGTTCTTTTCTGAACGACTCGATGCGCGCTTCAAGAGGAGCCGGCTAGGGGCAGAGTGGTAATCTCGGGGCACCAGGAGGGCGGGGTAGGCGTTGTCGCTGGCCAATCACCTCTTTGGGGCGGTGTATCCGGAGTGGGATCCGTCCCAATCAAGCGTCCGGATCTGGGTGCTCCGATCGATGAGATGCCTGGGCTGCTGCCGCTCTTGAACCGGCTCTCCATTGCCCGTTGCGGTCGTCATGGCCGCTGGACCCACTCAGGCTCCTACTCTTACGGGCGGGTTGATCGCCAGGGTGATCGCCTCGGCAAGTTCCTTGATCTGGTAGGGCTTGGTGAGGAGCGTCACGCCATTGGCCTCGCACTCATCGGGATCGAGATCCCTCAGGTTGCCGCTGATGAGAATGACCGGGTGGGAAGCGCCCGCTGCTCGAATGTAGTCGATGACCTCATGCCCGCGCATCGTGGGCATGCTCAGATCGGTGATGATAAGGTCAAAGCGGTCGGGCGCCTGCTCGAAGGATTCAACCGCGGCTTGACCGGAGGAGAAGGCCTCGAAGCGATGCCCCAGCGATCTGAGCATTCCCGAAGTCACGTCACGAACGGCCTCGTCATCGTCAATCAGGAGAATTCTTTTGTCGGTTTCGGCCGGGAAGTGGTTGATCTGGGGTGGGGAAGGAAGGACCGTCTCCTCGGCAATTGGAAAATAGACTCTAAAGGTGGTGCCTTGGTGGGGCTCACTCATGAGTCGGATCGCTCCATTGTGATTCTTGACGATGCCGAGGACGACCGAAAGTCCTAGTCCGGTGCCACTGCGGTCTTGTTTGGTGGTGAAAAAGGGATCGAAGATTCTGTCCAGAAGATCCTGACTCATGCCCTCACCCGTATCGGTCACGGCGAGGATCGCGTAATGGCCCGGATGGAGGTCCCCCAGCGAATGCGATGCGGCGCTTGTGATCACTTTGGTGTAAAGCTGGCAGCGAATGGCTCCCAAATCGCCAATCGCCTGGGCGGCATTGGTGAAGAGGTTCAGCAGCAACTGGTGGATTTGTGATTCGGAACCATGGATCAAGGGAATCTCGGACTCGAATTGAGGATCGATTTCAATGCTGCTCGGGATCGATGCCCTAACCAGCTTGAGCGCCTGCCGGGTGACCTCGGCGAGATCCAGCGGAGCGAGCTGTTCGGATGAGGGTCTGGAGTAGGTGAGAATCTGCTTCACCAGTTCCGTCGCTCTCCCGGCGGCATCCTTTAGATTCTTGATGTGCTCGCTCACCCGTTGACTCTTCGGCAAATCAAGATCGAGAAGGTCGGTATAGCCCCGAATGCCAGTCAGGATATTGTTGAAATCGTGAGCAATGCCTCCTGCCAGGGTACCGATGGCTTCCAGTTTTTGCGACTGTCTGCGGTGACTCTCCACTACCTTCTCCTCTTCGTTGCGAAGTTTCCGTTGATGGATGCTTTGAAAACATCCGTAGATCGTGGTCGTGGAACCCTCCACCGCCTTGCCTGTGATCTGCAGCCATTCGTTGGTCGCGAGGGTCTGCACCTCGAGGGCGAATTCACCGCCCTCTTCAATGGCGTGGTCAATCGCCAGGCGAATCTGCCTTTGATAAGGGGCGTGATAAAGGCCGACGAACGCCTGGAGATCGGGAATGAAGTCGGTTGGATCAAGATGGTGAATGGCATAGGATCCGCTGGTCCAAAAAAGTTTGTCGGTCCTGGCGTCATACTCCCAGCCGCCGATGGCAGCGCTAGTCTGGGTCTGTTCCAGAAGATGCTTGAGTCGACGTTCTGACTCCAAGTGCCTCATCATTTGTCTCCGGGAAACCCAGAACCCGACGAGACCCGTGAAGCCGATCACGCCGAAGGCAGCCCCGACCTTGAATCCCATTCTCTGCCAGTAAAACGGGGCGACGGAAAGCTGGATCGCCTCGACCGAATTGCCCCAGAATCCGTCGCTGTTGCGGGCCCGAACGGAAAGGGTGTAATTGCCCGGAGGCAGCCGATGGAACAGAATTTCCCGGGCCGATTGGCGCTTGCGAATGGTGCCGGTGGGGCCGATCAGGGTTGTCTCGAACATCAGTTTTTCCGGGCTAATGAATGTCGGACTGGTAAACTTAACTGTGATGTTGGAGTGGTCTGGTGGGAGACTGAATCCTGAAGGATGTGTCTTGCTGAGTCTCTTTTGGATCGAGTTTGAGGCGTCGAGATAGGAAAGCTCCTCAAACACAATGGGTGGCTGAACCAAATTCAGTTGGAGTTGACTTGGTTTGATGGAATTAATGCCTTTACCGGAAGCGAACCAGATCCGGCCGTGCCGGTCCGTGCTCACCGTGGGTTGGAACCCAACGGGACACTCGATGCTCGAGAGACCGTCGCTCTGGGTGAAGACCTGGCCGATGAAGGTGAGGGTTGGGTCATGGATCATCTGTATGAGATGATCGTGTTCCATTCGGATAATCCCTCGGTTGGTCCCAATCCAAAGGGCGTCCTGATGGCGGGTGAATGACGAAATGCCGGAACTGGGAAACTCTCGCCGATGATCAAGATGGATCATCTTGCCCTGGTCTGAAATCACCAAGCCGAGGTCGAAGGTGCCGATTAAGTATCGTTCCTCTGAAAGGAAAAGCAGGCTGGCGATCCCTTCCCGGTCAAACCGGTCGTCCAACCGAACCCTCGAGAACTGCTGTCCATCAAAACGGAAAAGACCGGCTGTCGTGGTGCCAGCGTAGATATCCTCACGATCCGGTGCTTGGGCAAAACAGGTAATCCCCGTGTCGACCCCGGGAGGCAGACTCAGCTCAGTCCAATTGCCCTCATGCAAGCGATAGGCCCGATCGGGCGCTCCAAACCACAAGGATCCGTTTCTGGCTTCGAAACTGGCACGAATCTCCACCTTGGGAACTGCCGGTTCGCGAATCAGTTGGTTACTCTCCGGTGCAAGGCGATACAGGCCACGGTCATAGGAACCGATCCACACCCGGTTCTGCCGATCGGCTAACACCGACTGCGCGTAGTTCGCACCTTTGTCAGGGTTGGAGATTCTTAGGAATTTACCCTCGGCCCCGAGGTTGTAGCCGCCTCCGAAGGTAGCCGCCATCACCCGTCGATCGGGATCCACCCAAACGGATTTGACCAAGGGTTCGTTCAGGCCCTCCGGTGTGCCGACCGTGGTAAACGGTGGTTCACGGAATCTCATCAGACCGCCGCCGAGAGAGCCGATCCAAATATGCCCCTCCCGGTCCTCGAAGACGAACCGGAGACTGTTGTGTGAAAGGAGATTCTTGCTGGAGTAGTGTTCCCATCGATCTGGGCCTCGATCGAAGTGAACGAGTCCTGAAGTCCCCGAAGCGATCCAAACATCCCCGAAACGATCCTCATACATGCTCCAGGTTTGATCGACCTTGGAGTGCAAATCGAAACGGTTGACGACCGATGCCTCGTCCACTAGCCAGAGCGTTTTGCCGTCGTCGATCCAGAGTTGGTCCTTTTGACTCTTGGTCATGGCAAAATTTCCGCCACGATGGCGTCGCTGGTTGAGGGGATGTGAACCATTCCAGGATCCGTCCTGCCAATACCCAAAGAATTCTGAATCAAGGGCCCACAGCCGACCCTTGGAATCGGTGTGAATGAAATGGCTCTCCTGTTGGGTTCCCAGAGGTGGGGGAACTGGTTTAAACCGATTCCCGATAAACTGAAGGAGATGGCCGTCGTTCGTCGCCAAGGAGACGATGCCGTCGGGTCCGTTTGAAAAGTGACGGACCTCGGTTCCCTCCCAGCCCAGGCCGGAATCGCATCTCAGCCACCGCCCGCCGTCTCGAACAATGAGTCCTTGACGGGTGCTCACCCAGAAGCGGCCAGCCTGATCCAGATGAAGATTGACGATCGCCGGACTGGGCAGCGCCGGAAGTTTGGTTCGGTCGAAGACTTCAAAATGGATCCCGTCAAATCGAACCAGCCCGTTTGCCGTGCCGAACCAGAGAAATCCTTGTTCATCCTGCACCATCGAGGTCGCCGAGTTCTCGGGAAGGCCTTGATCTGTTTCCCAGGTCGTGACCACGAAGTGGGCTTGGGCCAACTCGTTGCCCAGGCAGGTCACCGCAAGAAAGGAAATCGCGCACGGCAGACTGAAAGGGAAGAAGTGTCGCTGAGTTGCCATCGGACTTTGGAGCCTCTAATCCTGGAGCAGGAATCGTAACAGCATTTTTCTGAAACGGGGTCGAATCGTCGTTTGGGTATTAAGGCCGAGGCCAAGGGCGCCGTTCAAGCAATCGATCCAGAACATGGTCCAGAGCCCTCCGGTGATTCTGCGCGAGCCACACTAACCTCGAGTCGCTCGAAGCGGTGTTGTCTTAAATCCAAAGCGATTTCATCGACTCAGTGATATTGAGGATTGTCCCCGACCTACCTCATGTCATTAGTTTGTCACGGATATCGCGACCAGCAACAAGATTCCTATAATTAGTGTCACACTTGAGTCATTCCTTGAGTTTTGTAAAACGACCCCAGGATGGTCTTAGAGGGAGGCTGTTGTCCTTTCGCCATGATCGGCGGAAAGGCAACCCGCTCTCAACGACGTTTACCGGAGCAGTTTGCCGATTAAAGGAGGCGACAGTCGGGATTCAGGGTGCCGCAAGGGGATTCTGTTGTTCAAACAAGGATGACGGCTGCCAGTCCGGTATGAGGACCGTATTGGCCCCCGGGGTGAACTCAGAATCCCTTGGATTGAGGTTGTCGATAATGAGAAACCGTTTCATTTCGCCTTGGTGTGCCAAGACATGCGGACGATAAGGACTGCCTAGGTTGGTGGATTCGGGGAGGGCGATTTCCAGCTTTGGTTGCGAGATGCGGACTGTGGGGTTCGCCTTGATGTCGACGGAGTAGATCGAATCGAGAGGGATGCCGTCGTGAACAAAATAGAGGATGTCTTCTGTGGGATGCCAAAACGGCTTAAGTCCGGAAAGGTTCTTGTTGACGATGA
>DEAY01000021.1 GCA_002348345.1 Verrucomicrobia bacterium UBA2970 | reverse complement strand
GGGCGAGCGCTCGGAATCAAGAGTTTTGAGATCGTGGAGTCTGAGGGGGTCTTTTCCTCCTTCAATATCGACAAACCGATTGATTTGCCCGTCCGAATCACAGGTGATATCGGCCAGGGTTGCCTCATGGGTTGGTTTCTCGTTCAAGCGGCTGATGGGCATGATGGGAAAGAGTTGTCCGCAGGCCCAGTGGTCAAGGAGCGATTGAAAGACCGAAAAGTTGCAAAGATATTGGTCACCGGTTTTCTCTTCCAGGCCCCGAATCTCCTCGGGAACAAACGATTCCTGACGGAAACTCGACTTCACGGATCGGCAGATTTCCCAGGCCAGACTTTCAATCTTGGCTTTGTCCCTCAAGTCGAGGATTCCCAAGTTGAACATGTGTTGAGCGTCATCCTTGCGCTCCATCGCATCATGAAACGCCTCGATTTTGTTCAAGGAAGGCAGGTGGTCCCGAATCTCCAACAGTTCCCTGATGATGGCATGTTCGTCGTCCCCATAGGAGAACTGGCATCGGGAGGCTCCTTTTTCGATCGCACCAAAGACCTCAACGATGAGCGCGCTGTGATGGGCTACGATCGCCCGTCCGCTTTCGCTGGTGATCTCGGGGTGATCCATGCCCTCGGCGTTGCAGATTTCCCCAATGTGATAAACGATATCGTTGGCGTATTCCTGGAGCGTGTAATTGGTTGAGCTGTGACCGATGGTCCGGCTGCCATCGTAGTCCACGGCGAGCCCCCCGCCGACATCGATCGAGGTGATCCCGCAGCCCATTTTGTTGAGTTGGACGTAGAGGCGGGTGGCCTCCTGGGTGGCGCGTTTGATGGATTGGATGTCGGGGATTTGGGAGCCAATGTGGAAATGGAGCAGTTGAAAACAGTCCTCCATTTTCTCTTCCTTGAGCCGATCGACGGCGGCGACCAACTCGATCGTACTGAGCCCGAATTTGGCCGACTCTCCGCTACTATCTGCCCATTTCCCGGCGCCCTTGCTCAGGAGTCGTGCTCGGATACCGATGAGGGGCCGCACCCCCGTCTGTCGGGAGATTCGGATGATTTCGTCGAGTTCCTCGAGTTTCTCGATGACCATGATCACTCGCTTGCCCAGCTTCACGCCCATGAGGGCCATATGGATAAAACTGGGATCCTTGTAGCCGTTGCAGATGAGGAGACTCCCGGGAGCGGTCTGTAGGGAGAGCGCCGCGAAGAGCTCGGGTTTGCTGCCGACTTCCAGACCGAAGTCGAACGGTTGACCGGCCTTGAGGACTTCCTCGACGACCTCGCGGAGCTGATTGACTTTGATGGGAAAGACCCCGCGATAGCGACCCTGGTAGTCACATTCCTCGATGGCCCTGTGAAAGGCTTGGTTGATCATCTGGACCCGATGTTTGAGGATATCCTGAAACCGGATCAGCAGGGGAAATCGAAGGTTTCGGCGTTTGGCCTCCTCGACGACCTTGATGATCTCCACATTGAGAGATTGGTCCGGGTTGGGTTGGGCGAAGACGTTTCCAGCCTCGCTGACTCCAAAATAGCCGGCCCCCCACCTTTGAATGTGGTAGAGCTCTTCTGCGGACTGGGTCGTCCACTCACCGTTTTGGCCCGAGGCTTCGCTCATGCTTTAAAAAAATCGAAGCGGACTATATCTCTGCAATCGGGGAATTCAATCACCGTGTGAAAGATTTGTAGGTCCGGCAGCGGAACCCGGACTTTTTCACGCCCTGGTCCTTGGACTTGGATCCGGGAGCGAAGTTTGATTGGATGAGGGCGTGAAACGGGTTCCCATCGACACAATTTCAGATTATTGCGACCGACTGCTTCAGGTGAGGGAGATTGAGGACTGGTCGGGAGCCGTCAATGGATTGCAGGTTCAGAATCGAAACGGTGTGGCCCACGTCGCCGCCGCCGTCGACGCGTCGCTTGCCACTGTCAAAAAGGCCGTGGCTCTCGGAGCCGACCTCCTCCTGGTCCATCACGGATTGTTTTGGGCCCCCAAGCACCCCTGGACGGGAAACACCTATGACTTGATCGAGATCCTGGTTGAGGCCGGGTTGGGCGTCTACAGCGCTCATCTCCCCCTTGACGTTCATCCGCGCTATGGGAACAACGCGCTTCTGACCAAGGCACTGGGGGGGCGGCAGGCCAAGCCCTTCTTCTTCGACCGGGGGCGCCACCTGGGACTTCGAGTGACGATGAACCTCTCCCGGTCGGATCTGATCCGTCGGGTCGCCAGTGTGCTTGGCGGGGATCCCGTCCTGTTACCGGGAGGACCAAAACGTTGCCGCTCGATCGGGATCGTCACGGGGGGGGCGGGCGCCGAGCTGAGAATCGCTGCCAGAGAGGGCGTGGACACGTTTATCACCGGCGAAGGGCCTCACTGGACCTATGCACTGGCCGAGGAGGAGGGAATTAATGTGATCTACGGGGGGCACTATGCGACCGAGACCTTCGGCGTGCGGCGCTTGGCCGAGCATCTTGCCAAGAAGTTCAGGATTCAATCCTCCTTCATCGATCACCCCACAGGCCTCTAGAGAGGTGAGGACCCTTTCGGGAGGGGGCTTCGGGTGGCAACCAGGAAACTGTTGAACCAAAGGGATTTCAGGATCGGCAGGTTGAGACCCCACTCGACGATCCTTGAGACGTATCGGTCTGTACAGGAAACGGAGATCATCTCACACCCCGCTTGTTCAAGGAAGAAGCGCATTTCAAGTGGATTGGTGACCACGATCGCGTCGTCGTCCGGAGTGAACGGGTCTTTGACGATGGGATTCATCCGTTCGAACCGGACCCGCTGGGGGGCGTGTTTGATCGTCGAACGAATCTGCCATTGCCGGCGGGCATTCCGATACTTGTTCATGAGCCCCCTCATTCTGGGATGGTAATCGCGAAATCCGAGCACTCGCAGGAAGTTGGGACTTGAAACGACCAGTCGTCCGCCGGGACGCACCACCCGAACCAATTCTTCGAGAAACTGTTCTGGCTCATCGACGTGTTCGAGCACGTTGAAGGCCCCCGCAGCATCAAACTGCCCATCCGAGAAGGGGAGGCGACTACCATCGTAGAGCTCGCAATGCCCGACGAGGTCGTTTGCTTTGTGAATGTTGGGCTCCGAGACGTCGACTCCTTGGGCTTCCAACTTTCGATCGCGGAGCGCTTTAACCACTTGGCCGACTCCGCATCCCACGTCCAGGATCCTGCCTCCGGCCTGATTCTCGGCCAGGTGATCCACGTACTTGGCAAAAAACGAAGGGTCCCAGTCCTCCAGAAATGCCGCGTAGGCGTCGTTGTTTCGATAGGATTCAACGTGACTCATCAACACTCTCCGTAGTGGTTTGATGGAGACTCTAGCGTAAAAGGAGCGCCTTGGCTGTCATTTTCCGGGTGCCGCCCGGAGCCGTCATGGGGCTTTGGAACCAAGGACGAGGGTTCGAGCAGGGGATTGCGGATGATTCAGGGCGAGCGAGGCCCCGTTTCGGCTTGTTACTTTTGGGTGGATTACCGTCAATAGGCGGATGCCAGAGTGGCTTGCGGTCATCATTCTTGGAATTGTCGAGGGGATTACGGAATTCTTGCCGATCTCCTCGACGGGGCACCTTCTCTTGACTCAACTGCTGTTCAGCCGATGGCTCCCGGCCCAGTCGGATTTGTTCAATATCGTCATCCAGTCGGGTGCCGTACTGGCCGTTTTGCCTCTCTTTCCAGATCGACTGAAACAAGTATGTTTCGGTTGGCGGGAGAAAGCGACGCAGGACTTCATTGTCAAAATCGGCGTGGCATTCATGATCACCGGCGCCGGCGGGTTTTTGCTGGAGGAAAACGGGTTTACCCTGCCTGATACGGTCGGACCCATCGCGGGGGCCTTGTTGGTGGGGGGCATTCTCTTTCTTATCGTGGAGCGGTGGTTGGCCGATCGTCCGATGACGGGTGGAATCACCTGGACGATCGCGATTGGCGTCGGCCTCGGGCAACTGATCGCCGCGATCTTTCCCGGGGCGTCTCGCTCCGGGACCACCATCTTGGTGGCCCTCTTGCTGGGGTTAAGCCGGCCCGCTGCGACCGAGTTCTCTTTCTTGGTCGGGATCCCGACCATGTTGGCCGCGGGGGGCTACAAGATTGTCAAAGCCCTCACCGGCCCCGGGAGCGGAGTGGGGGCCGAGGATTGGGGAATGGTCTTGCTGGGATTCTTTGTTTCCGCCGGGGTCTCCTTTGTCGTGGTGAAGTGGTTGCTCACCTACGTCCAGACCCACACCTTCAACCTCTTCGGCTATTACCGGATCGTCCTGGGCCTACTGATCCTGCTCTTTGCGATGCTTTGAATTGGCCCGTCAAGAAGCCCCCGGGGCTCAAGGATCGGTGGGGGCTTGATTCCTGCGAAATCAACGGGGGGGCAGCTTCTTCTCCACTGCTTCCTTGGCGAGCTTGACGAACTTGGGCAGTCCTCCTTCGGTGGGGATCTCATGGGGTCCGTCGATCAAGGGACGAGCATAGTCGATGAAGGTTTGATTCGGCAGAAACCCGTCCTCCTCAATCCAATCCCGAGGAATAAAGTGCTCGACGTTGGCAATATCTCCCAGAGGTTGAAGACCGGTGCTCCACTCGTAGGGTTCGGAGCGGACGCGGACGAGTTTCACCATGAAGCCGCTCTTTCCGGAGACGGCGGCTTTGACCGCCGCATTCCCGCAGGCGACCGCTTCACGGACATCGTTGCCACTTGCAAAATGGGCGGCGGCCCTTTGGGCATAGCCGAGTTTCACGGTTCGAGTCTTGAGATTGATCCGGCCCTGAACGATTTCGGCCAGCCGGTCCGCTGCGCCCGAGAGGACGGGATGACCAAAGGCATCGAGCCGTTCCTTGTCTGCCCCCATTTCCTCGCCCGCGGCGTTTTTCAGGCCCTCGCCGACCACCACGATGCAGTGCTTGTGCTCGGCCACCATGGCTTGAACCCGTTCAAGAAACTTGGCTTCGTCGAAGGCGATTTCGGGAAGGAGAATGATGTGGGGGCCGTCCTCCGGAGCGCGACGCGCCAAAACGGTACCCGCTGCGATCCAGCCAGCAGAACGCCCCATCACCTCGATGATGCAGCAAG